>JABJED010000489.1 GCA_018665025.1 Gammaproteobacteria bacterium | reverse complement strand
GCTTCTTCGTTGCCGCTATGCCACCGGTATATAGGGCTACCGCGATCATTAAGGGCGATTCCGATGCCATGTTGAAAATCCAGTCCGGCGATCTGTTGCGTCATGTCGTTCGGACAACAAAAGCTGACCTTGGCAAGCTTGAGGGCTGGCTGGAACAGCTGATGAGCGCCAGGGCTGATCCGGTAGTTCTGCTAATGGAAAAACTGACGGTCAGTGTGGGTGACGACCCGAAATGGGTAAACGTTTCTGTAGAGGCGCAAAGTGCGAAGGCGGCCGCGATACTGGCGAACGAGTTGGCTCATTTGTACCTTAAGAGGAATGCAAGAGTGCGGCTGTCGCCGGAGGAAAAAGCCCACCTCTTTTTGGCGGTTGAAGAATCGAATACCCAGTTACTGACCTTTCTGCAGGAAAATCCAGCGCTGACAAATGTCGCCTCAGAGAAAGCGCGGCTCGATCGCAGCATTGAACAGTCAAAAAATCGACGCCGGGTGTTGGTGAATACTCTGGAGCAGTTCAAAGAGCAGCATCTTGCTGTTTCCAGGGAAGAGGTTGGGACATTGACCGAGCCCGGTGTCGTGAGGGCATCTCAGAGGCTCGAGGTATTGAATGTTAAGCTCGCAGAGCTGAGCGCAAGGTATGGCTCCCAGCATATGAGGATGTTAGGGCAGAAGGCCGAAATACGAAAAGCAGCTGAGCTGTTGGGCGAAGCGCTTGATGCATACGCAGCACGCATCAAGCTAAAAATTCTTGAGCTTGAGCGGCAGTTGTCCCAAGCTGATGAGGCGCTGGATGATTTGGCTGTTGAGCTTGATCGGTTCGTCGATCAGCAGCTCGAGCTTAAGAGGCTAGCGTTGTCGAAGGAGGCTGCCGTCAAAAAATTTGAGGGAATGACGGAAGATTCCAGGATTAAGCTTGTGGCTGACGCGGTGCCACCGCGGAACACTTTTGGCTTCAATCAGCTAATGTTGTTGGGAATCGTGTTTCTTGGAAGTTTTATGCTGATGGTTATGCTTATGGTGATCCGATCAGTGAGGGCAAAATAGTGCGTCTTATACTTGGTGCGTTGTTGGTATTCTCTCTTTGGCAGTCCGGGGTGATTCTTTTCGCCGCCACCATGCTTCGTCTTCATGGGGGGGCAGGGAATGAGTATTCTGTTTCACAAATCTCGCTTGCTCGAGAGGTTGATAGTCGACATCCAAAAGTTCTGTCCTGGTTGGTGAAATTCAACCCGGTGCCTGCGGAGAAGTTGAATGCTGCCAGAGAACTGACAAACGTAGAGCCCTTTCTAGGAAGTGCCTGGGCCAATCTTTTTGAGTTAAAGCTTGCAAGCCGTGAGCTTGACGGCGAAGCAGAGCTCGCTCTTGCTCAGGCGGTTGAATTTTCTCCTTATGATCCAATCGTGCAAGAACAGCTGGTTCGTGCCGGGATTGCTGGATGGCTCGCAATGACGCCTGTCATGCGACGGACCCTTATAGCTGTTGCAGCCGATATGCTAGATAGCAAAGCCAGTCATCGTTCGGGGGCTCGAAGGGCCCTGGTCAGCGATAGCGGATGGTTGCCTCTTGTCTGCCAGGTAACAACACACTCCATGTGTAACGGCAGTTAGCAGGTTGGTAATAGGTTACATACGCCCGAATCGCGATTTCGATGCTGGTGCTTGGACTACCGACCTCGGTGAGGTCGTGGAAGTTGTAGATTATTAAAACGGTTCTTTCGGGAGCCTTTTTATAGCTCGCTCTTTTTCGAAGGTCGCAGTACAGATACCAACCAGGACGCGCTTAATACGAAAGGTACCAGTAATCCACCGACAATAATGCCCAGCACCCCATTGAGGAGCATGGAGGCCAGGATTGTGAGTACTGAACCTATAGATGCCAGTTCGCTGATTGGGTGCAGGATTAGTTCGAACAACCCGAGTATCTCTGGAATACCATGCGCCAGGATACCGCCACCCACCAGGAACATTGCTGCGGTGCCCACGATGCTAAGCCCTTTCATCAGGTAGGGCGCGAAACCGAGAATTTGTTCTCCGATCCATTTTTTGGAACCGGAATCTCCACCGGAATCAATCAGGTGCAGGCCAAGGTCGTCGAGCCTTACAATCCCAGCTACTAATCCGTAGACGCTGATGGTCATTAATGCCGCGATAGTGATAACGGTTAATATCTGGGTTATCAAAGCTGCATCCTGCACGGTGCCTAGTGCAATGACTATAATCTCAGCGGAAAGAACGAAGTCGGTTCGAATGGCTCCCTTGATTTTTTCTTTTTCGAAAGTAACCATGTCAACGTTGGGGTCGCGTAGGGCAGACAGGACTTTGTTTTTCTCAGCCACTCGTTCCTCGGGATGGAGAAAAACAGAAGAGATCTTCTCGAATCCCTCGTAGCAAAGATAACACCCACCCAGCATCAGGAAAGGCGTAATCATCCAGGGGGCGATTGTCGCGAGCAGCAGTGCTGATGGGACAAGAATGAATTTGTTGCGTGCTGAACCCTTAAAGACCGCCCAGACGACGGGAAGCTCACGATCTGCGCGAACGCCGGACACCTGCTCCGCATTTAGGGCAAGATCATCTCCAAGGACCCCGGCAGTTCTGACTGCGGCGACCTTGGTCATGGCGGCGACGTCGTCCAATACGGCCGCTATATCATC
>JABJED010000093.1 GCA_018665025.1 Gammaproteobacteria bacterium | reverse complement strand
TATTTTCCCCAGGGTGAAAGCCGAAAGCACCCGACAAAGTTTCCTGCAAAAGTGAAATTCTATTCAGACCTGCAGGCTGACCTCGAAAAATCATATGACCCAGATGAACTGCTGTTTGTTATTGGGGACATGAACGTTGCGCCTGTTGACCAGGATATTGGGATTGGTCCGGACAATGCCAAGCGCTGGCTTCGGGATGGAAAAACCAGTTTCCTGCCGGAGGAGCGAGAATGGGTTGAGCAGCTAAAGGGCTGGGGTTTACATGATGTCTACCGACATCACTATCCAGATGTCGATGACCTGTTCAGCTGGTTTGATTACCGTAGTCGAGGGTTCGAACGCGAGCCCAAAAGAGGGCTGCGTATAGACCTGATTATGGCTTCAACAGGCGCGCTTGGATACTCAAAGGATTCCGGCATAGACTATGACATCAGGTCTATGGACAAGCCTTCGGATCATTGTCCAATCTGGGCGGATTTCGATATCGACCTGTAAGCGTCAGCTTTTCGGCTCGATCTTCACCAGTCTCAAATCAAAGGTGACAGGCACCATCAGGTCTATTGATTGCAGACCTGCAACCTTTCTGAGTGATTCCAGGCCATCTGACAAAGCAAACTGTGACGCATGGATAACAATCGGGCCAAGGCTGGTGACTTCATAAGCGTTGTCTGAACTCCGCGTAACCTTAACCAGCACGTTTTTTGATAAATCCGTTCCGTGAAGGTTGACGCCAAGGAGTATGGTGTCTGTCTTGCTTTCGCCCAGTCCAAGACTGGTGAATTCATCCAGATCAAGGTTGGCGGTGACGGTCACGTCGGGATACTGCGCTACCTCAAACAGTATTGCCTGCATCCGCTCATTTCGGATAGGTATCAGTGTTTCCACACTCGCCAGCGCAATGACTATGTTTGCGTCACCTGAATCTTCTATGGTGCCTGTAATCAGCGTAAAGCTGTGATTCTCAGCGATCAGGTCATTTTTCACTGAGGCGAAACCGACATAGGATCCTTCCGGGTCAATCACCCATCCCGCCAGCACATGAACCGAGGTCGTTAAGCAGATTACGAGAAGTAACACATATTTCATCTATCAGATTCCTTTCAATTTTCCTGGATTAGTTGCTGTAGCGATTTACTTCATCCCGGGTTTCCAGTGCGACTTCCCTGGCTTTTTCGGCGAAGTCTTCGCCCTCGCCCGCATAAAGGATCGCGCGCGAAGAAGAAACCAGCATACCGCCGCCCTGCCCTGCCCCTACCATTTGCTTCACATCGGCGCCCTGGGCGCCTACGCCGGGTAGTAAAAACGTCATATCGCCACAAATTTTGCGAATCTGCCGGAGTTCTTCAGACCTCGTTGCACCAACCACGAGCCCTACGTTGTTATTGGCGTTCCATTGATCACGGGCTAGCGTGGCGACGTGTTCATAAAGTGTCTGACCGCCTTCCAGCACAAGATTCTGCAGGTCACTGCCACCGGGGTTTGACGTTCTGCAAAGAATGAACACACCCCTGTCGGTATAGTCCAGGTAGGGATCCATCGAATCTTTACCCAGGTATGGATTCACGGTGGTCGCATCTGCATCGTACCTCTCAAATACTTCCCGGGCGTACATCTCTGCGGTGCTGCCAACATCCCCGCGCTTGGCATCAAGCAGTACCGGCACATGGTGATTTTTGAGGTATTCAATGGTGGCGAGTAATTGGTCTTCTGCTGCTTCGCTGGCGTAGTGCGCGATTTGCGGTTTGTAGCAGGAAGCCAGATCGAGCGTGGCATCGATAATCGCCTTATTAAACTCAAATATTGGCTGGGATGACTGTTTACAGACTTCAGGGATACGGCTGAGGTCCGGGTCCAGGCCAATACAAAGCCTTGACCCAACTGACTTCTGGCGCTCCAGCAAACGGTCAAAAAATGTCGTGGATGTCTCAATGGCGGTTGCGTTAATAGTTTCCTACCTTCTTGGTTCGACGCCAGTTGTCCTGATGCCCTGATGCCCTGATAAAATTACATTGTTTAGCGCACTTAAGAGTCGCAGCGAATAGACGTTCCAGGTGTGACGGCGTCACACAAGGTCAGTGAAGCGACGCGCGTAGACAGTAAGTATAGCCGAAGCATGGACGTTGATCGAGCAAAAAATATCCATTAAGTCATTGTTTTTAAACGTTATTGCGGATTCTCAAAGAGTTGGCATGAAAATCACCGCTACTCGTATAAAGTAGCAATGCAAAACCCAAAAAACTAACCGGCTAAAAACACCCAGGATTAGCGCCCTTTGCAACGACGGGCATGGTGATGCGCAATAAAATGAACCTGGCTCGGAAGATAATCGAAGTGAAAGCAGGCAAGGTTTCTACCATGATCCAGACCGGGCTGCAGGACGGGCTGGTGACTGACATCAAGATGTTAGAAGGACGTCCATTAGCCTTAGGGAGCAGTTGAACCAGCATTTTCACTGATTGATCGGCTTTTGCTTAGTCCAGTGTCGAGATTTTAGCGCCGCCGGACGTATCCTCGATGGCATACCCCAGCTTATTAACAGCATCTCGGAGTTCATCCGACCGTACCCAGTCTTTGGACGCTCTGGCAGCTTCTCTGGCTTTAACCAGTTCCTCGACTTCGTCCGGTACATTAACCTGGTCCATTGTCCAATTGGCAATATCCAGGCCTAGAATTTCGTCACATCGAAGCAATGTCGCTTTCTTTACATCGTTCGGAAGATTTGATCGAACCAACTCCCAGATGACGGCCAGCGCTCTTGGCATATTCAAGTCATCATTCAAACAGTCAAAATAACGCGTAACAGTCCCCTCGTCTGCTGTTCCAGGCTCACCCCAGGCAAAAGCAGTTTCATACAAACGGGTGAGCGCTGTCTTCGCTGCGTCAAGACTCTCCAGGCTAAAGGACATCTGACTTCGATAGTGAGCGGTCAGACAAAAGTAACGATAGACCAAAGGGCTGAACCCCTTTTCGGCAATAACATCCAGCGTCAAAAAGTCACCTGTCGATTTGGACATCTTTGCTTTATCCATCTGCAGGAAATAACCATGCATCCAGAAGTTAGCCAGTCGAGTGCCTTTAGAAGCTTCGGTTTGAGCTATTTCGTTCGTATGATGAATGGGAATGTGGTCTTCACCCCCGCAGTGGATATCGAAGTAATCACCGAGATATTTCGCGGACATCGCCGAACATTCGATATGCCAACCTGGAAACCCCCTGCCCCATGGGCTATCCCATTCCATCTGGCGCTGTTCTTCCGGCGGCGAAAACTTCCACAGCGCGAAATCAGTCACGAACCTCCGCTCGCCTAACTTGACCCGGGCGCCCGCCTGTAATCCTTCGACGTCCAGGCGGGCCAGATGGCCATAGCTCTTGAGTTTTCTTGAGTCGAAGTAGATTCCGTCACTGGTCGCATAGGTATACCCCTTTTGTTCCAGGTCCATTACAAACTCGATCTGTTCCGGGATGTGGTCTGTAGCCTTACACCAAATAGAGGGTGCCAGAATATTGAGCTTTTCAAGGTCTTCCTGGAACGCGTTGGTATAAAATTCGGCAAGTTCCCAGGCTGTCATGCCGGTTCGTTTTGTGCCCAGCTCCATTTTGTCTTCGCCGGTATCAGCATCGGATGTGAGGTGGCCGACATCAGTGATGTTGATGATATGGTTGACGTCATAACCATTTGCGACAAGAACGCGTATCAGAATGTCCTCAAAAAGGTAGGTACGCAGGTTTCCGATATGGGCAAAGTTATAAACAGTTGGTCCGCAGGCATAGATGCCCACCTTGTTGTCGACAAGGGGTTCAAACGGGCGAACTTTTCGTTCGTAGGTATCAAATAGTTGCAGGTTCATCACAATATCTATGCCGAGCAATGGCCCGCATCATAATGGTTTATGCCATGATCTCAAGCGGCAGGGGACTGCTTGGGGAAACGCTGTTCCATAATTCGTTCGACAGTCTCTACAATCACCTGGGTCTGCGACTCTATCTCTATATTGACAGGGTCCCCGGCCTTCAGCAGGGCGAAGTTCGTTCGCGCCAAAGTTTCAGGAATAAGGTTTATCGCAAACTGATGCTTTTGCCTATCCAGGGCCGCCACGGTCAGGCTGCAGCCATTAACAGCCAGAAAACCTTTTTCGAACACAAATTTCAGCCAATCCGGGTTGCCTTTAAAGGTAAGCCTTTTGTTATTTGAGCTCTCTTCTATTGATAAGAGTTCAGAGGTCCCGACAATGTGCCCGGATAGAATATGCCCCCCTACTTCGGCACCAGATTTGGCGCTACGCTCGATATTGACCTGGGTCCCAGCCTCGATGAATTGAATGTTAGACAATGCCAGTGTCTCGGCAATCGCATCAAAAGACACCTTCCTGTCCTCAATCCTGGTAACCGTGAAACAAACGCCATTGACCGCGACGCTCGCGCCGGTTTCAAGTGCTTGAAGCAATTCGTCGGGGAACTCGATTGTAAAAGTATACAATCCTTCCTTCTTTTCAACAGCCCTGATAGGGCGGCAGGATTGTACGATACCGGTATACATGGGTTCTCCTAGAAATCTGGATAGTACTCTTGCACAGTTCGCAGGTAGTATTGCAGATGGGATGCTGCATCGCGGCCTTGCATATAGGCCATAAAGCCGCCTTCTTTACGCTGGGCCTTGGCCTGGCGCTTGATCAGGTTCAGGTCTGGTAGTTCTTGGTTGTGCATGTGCGAAACGATAGTCAGGGCCGGCGGTAGTGTCAATGATAAACAAAGGATAATGTGCATTAAAATACATATCTATCTAATTGATAAATAAATATTTATTATCAGATTCATTTTAATATGGGCGGTTATCACATTGATTGATCTAAGAAGCGATACGGTCACCCAGCCTTCTGTAGAGATGCGGCAGGCTATGGCGGACGCCGAGACCGGCGATGACGTCTATGGCGAAGACCCAACAGTCATCCAGCTTGAAAAACTCGCTACATCGTTGACAGGAAAAGAGGCCGCTCTGTTTGTGAGCAGCGGTACCCAGGGCAATCTGCTTGCCCTGTTGAGTCACTGTGAACGCGGCGATGAGTACATCGCCGGCAATGATGCCCATACCTACCGCTTCGAGGCGGGCGGTGGTGCGGTTTTGGGTGGTATCCAACCCCAACCGATTCCCTTCAATGAGCGTGGTGAACTAGAGATCGAGGCCATCAGGCAGGTGATCAAACCGGACGATTATCATTTTGCGAAAACAAAGCTGGTATGCCTTGAAAACACTACCGCCGGGAAAGTTTTGGCGCTCGATTACCTGTCTGAATTTTCAGATTTTGCTCTTTCCCAGGGGCTAGGCAGGCACCTGGATGGTGCGCGGGTGTTCAATGCCGCCGTGCAACTCGGGGTTGATGTGAAGGAAATTAGCCAGTATTTCGACAGTATGTCGATTTGCTTGTCCAAAGGTCTCGCCGCCCCGGTTGGTTCACTACTGGTAGGCAACAATGAGTTGATTTCAAAAGCCCGGCGCTGGCGAAAGATGGTGGGCGGCGGTATGCGACAGGCGGGTATTCTTGCAGCGGCAGGTATCTACGCTCTGGAACATAATATCAATCGACTTGCTGAAGATCACCGACACGCATCCGAGTTGGCTAAAGCACTTGCTCAGCTGTCTTCATTCAAGCTTCATTCAATGCCAGTCACTAACATGGTGCTCCTGGACCTTGACGCAGAACGATTTAAATCCCTGCAGCAGTACCTCGCAGACAATGGTGTGAAGACGTCTACCCAGCGATGGGTAATGCACCGTGATGTATCCAGTGCCAATATCGATCAATTGATAGAGCTTTGTCGCAATTTCGATCAACGGGTCTGAACGGGAAATCCGCATGAAAACTATCATCCTGGTGACCGGCAGCACCGCCATTGACCAGACCGGCATCTATGACGGCTCCTTCGAGGACTATCAGGCGAGCTATGCTATCAAGGCGTTCAACGTTTCCTTCCAGCTTGCAGATATGCGGACCAGCTTCGGGGGTTGCGCGCCCAACATTGCGCACGGATTAACCCAACTGGGTATTGATGCCATTCCTTTGTCATCCGCGGGACGTAACTTCGTTGACCAGTACAAGGCCCACCTTATTAGCCTGGGGATTAATATTGATTTCATCGCGGTTGCTGACGATGTCGCTAACTGTGCCAGTTGCATGATGATTAACGACGTGCACGGAAACCAGGTCATTGGTTTCTACCCCGGACCGGATAATCCCAGACGTCAATCGCCGGAAACGCTGCCGTTCATCGATAATATTGCGCTCACTATTCTTGGACCTGAGGAACCTGAACTAACCCTTCGACAGGGCAGAATTCTGTTTGAACACAATGTTCCCCTGATGGTAGACCCTGGACAGGTCATTTCTGCTTTTTCCAGGGATCAGATTCGCGAACTGCTGAAGCTCGCGCGATACCTTGTCATTAACCATCATGAATTCGAGGTACTGAAGACAAATGGTGGGTTGACCGACGAGGAAGTATTTGACCAGGTGCCGGAAGTGGTTTTGACCAGAGGCGATAAAGGCGTAGCGATTTATTCCCGTGAAGGTATTTGCCACGTGGATGCAGTGCCTGATGTGAAGGTTGGTGAAGTCACTGGATGCGGCGACGCATTCCGCGCGGGCTATGCCTACGGGATTGTGAATAACCTTAATCTGACAGAACGCGGCCAGGCTGGTTGCATCATGGCTGCCCGAAACCTGGAAAACCCAGAGACCCAGCGCTATAGAATTACTGCGACAGAGCTCGCCATACTTCGAACAACAATTTACGGCTAGTCTACTGCCCATCCGGTAGCCGTGTATTTGTCGCTGCTGCAACTGCGACAATTGAATTGGGTGGAACGTCTTTGGTCATAACGAAGCCGGCGCCGACCTGGACGTTGTCCTGCAGGTTTCAAGCCCTCGAGCACAGCATGTGAAAAAGTGGCGGTGGGGCTGGCGCATAGCCTCTCTGTATGCCAGCATTCGCGTTCTCTGTTACAAACCACTGCCTTTAAAACACCAAAAATTAAAAAACCACATAGGCATCTAATGGCTTCTGGAACCATCATATTTCTTAACGGCACCTCGAGTGCTGGAAAGACAACACTTGCGTACGCACTACAGGAACGATTGGAAGAACCCTTTCAACATGTTGCGCTTGATCAGTTCCGTGATGGACTTCCGGCAAAGTTTCGCGGTCTTAATGCGCCCGCGGGGACACCGGGAGAGCGTGGGTTGAACGTTGTTCCTGTCAAGGTGGCTGACGATAAAGCCTATACCGAGGTCAGGTTTGGCGAGGTGGGCCAGAAGTTGCTTAAGGGTATGCGCAGGGCAATCCTCACCTTGGCGCTGGAAGGTAATAACATCATTATTGATGACATCATTCTTAATCAATCTTTCCTGGACGATTACCTGGATGTAATGGCCGACGAGCAATTGTATTTCGTTGGAGTCCGTTGCCCACTTTCGGTCATCGAACAACGTGAGTCACAGCGACTGGGGCGATTTCCAGGGACAGCAGAAAGTCACTTTATCTCGTGCCATGCTCATGACACTTACGACGTACAAGTCGACACCTCAACCGCTTCGCCTGAGGCGTGTGCTGAGCTCATCGTCAAACGAATCGCGGCCGGCCCCCCTGAAGCATTCAGGCAGCTTACTGGTTAAGCAATAAGGTCAAGCAATATAGTTAAGCAATGCTGGCAATACCTCTGAAGTTATAGGTCGCGATTCGTGGACCTTCAAGGTAACCCTTGTCGATTTCATCGAAGTTAAAACCGGACCCCTCGTAGAGTGATTCAATTTTTCGATTCAGGTGGCAACCACCACCGATCACATTCCAAACCGGGTTTATACGTGCCTGCCACTTCGCGATGTTAACGTCGGGCGCCTCGCCATGTTCTGCAAAAATAACCTTGCCGCCAGGTTTTAGTACCCGTTTGATTTCCATTAAAGCCTGTCTGGGGTCCGGAATGGTACACAGCGTCCAGGTCATCACAACGGTGTCAAAACTGTTGTTGTCCGCCGGGATTTCCTCGCCGCTCAGGCCGATGAAATTTACATCTATGCCCTCCTGTTCGGCCACTTCACGCGCATAGGCTTGTAGTTCAAGGGAAGGATCGAGTCCAGTGACATGAACAGATTTTTCGTAGAACGGCAGGTTAAGACCCGAGCCAATGCCTACTTCGAGCACTTTACCCTCGGCCAGCGGTATCAGGCGTTCCCGCAATGCTTTCATCGCTGGCGCTTTCATCGCAAGATTCAGTAGTTTAGGCAGGAAGTACTTTTCGTAGATACCCATTACCGGATTCCTCTGGGGCTGTCTGGGGAAAGGTTACTTTGCCAAAAACGAAGGATCTTTGACAGATTGGTTTAGAAATCAAGGGGGAGTATGCTCAATAACTGCCCTACTGGAGATGGCTATGATTGATACTCGGGTACCGGATACTGTTGCGGCACTTCGTGAACTGATCCGCGCCAGCAATAACATCGTTATATTTACCGGAGCCGGAATTTCAACAGAATCCGGCATCCCGGATTTTCGCGGCCCGAAGGGCATCTGGAACACGCAAACGCCTATAGATTTTCGTGATTTCGTTGCCTCGGAAGAAGTCAGGCGTGAGTCGTGGAGCAGGAAGTTCTCCGGTGAAATGAAGCTGGAAGATGCTGCACCGAATGCAGGCCACCTTGCTATCACTTCCCTGGTTAAGGCCGGTAAGGTTAGTCACGTCATTACACAGAATGTTGATGGCTTGCATCAAAAATCAGGTACACCGGACGACCAGGTCATAGAGTTACACGGGAATGCCAGTTATGCGTCCTGCCTTTCCTGCGGCAAAAGATTGGAGCTTGAACCTGTCAAATCAGCTTTTCTTGAGCACGGCACATTACCCTATTGCCCCGACTGCGGCGGCATCGTTAAGACCGCCACCATTTCGTTCGGCCAGTCGATGCCCGTTACCGAGATGCAAAAAGCTGAAGCTGCTTCATTGAGCTGCGATCTGTTTCTCGCCATAGGGTCTTCGCTAGTGGTTTATCCCGCGGCAGGCTTTCCAAGGCTGGCCAAAGAAAATGGTGCAGGACTGGTCATTATCAACGAACAGGAAACAGACCTGGACCCGTTCTGCGACCTGGTGCTACATGAGCAGATCGGAACAACGCTATCCCGGGCTGTTGGCTAGCAAGATTTCCGTTCAGTCTTCCATTGCTTCAAGCAGGACCTGGAAATCCAGGGGTTTGCTGACTTTTCCATGATCGCTAGAATCTGAATCCTCGCTCAGTACAATCAGGCCCAGGTCTGGCGAAGCTGTTTGCAGCGTGGCCACCAGGCTGGCATCATTTTCACAGATGAGACCTTCGTCTACGACTGCCTTTTGAATGCTATGTTCGTTGACGCGGAAATATTTCAAGGCCGTATCAGGGTCCGAGAAGCCAACGACTTTGTATCCTTCATCTCTTAACAGTTCGGAGATGAGCTCAGTCAGTGCATCGTTTTGATCAGCGACAAGCACCGAGCCCTTCTTCTTTTCCGTTTTATTATTAGTAACAACCCGATGCATCGCGCTCAGGTTCTTTGTCAGTTCGTGTTGATACTGCCTGACCGTATTTAGCTTATCTGAGCCAAGCGTATCGCTGTCAGCCAGAATAACGTCCAGTAATTCCGAATAACCGGCGGCGGTAGCCGACAGTTGACTAATTTGTCTCATTTTCCTCGAATCGGGGTGTTTCAGTCGTCTAATCTGGTCTGCAAGCATCAGTTGTTCCGAAACATCCACCAGCCAGACATAGAAGTCGCCGTTGTTTTCCTCAAAACTCGCACGACATCTCTTTTCACCATGCTGAAATTCCAGTCTGTATAGCTGTGAGTCAGGTTGGTGGCGAACGTGATCGACGAACTTTTCCTTAAGATTTGCAATGTGACTCGTTAGCGTAGTACCAACCGAAAGGCCCATGGCAACTGCCTTCTCGTTTGCCTGCCTAATAAAATCATCATCATCAAGCACTACCAGCGCAACCGGGGCAGTTTGTAATAATGCATTCAGCTCAATCACCCTGGTCTGTCCCGATCGTAAAAACCAGTGAACGATTGAAATTGACGCCAATCACAACGTGTAGTCCTGCGCTGTGAAGATGACTCAGCATTGCTTTCCAGGGTGATTGCGCACCAACCCTGGACAGGGAATGATCTTCGTTGACCAGCGCATCAAGGTCAGTCCTGGCCAAGGTCAGGCCTGTGAAGGTTAGAGTAAAGGTCGATGGAATAAACAGACTTGCGTCACAAAGTGAGCAGACTGGCTCAAAATCTGCCCGGGCTAATTCAATATCTGAATCTATCCCCTCCTCCCTCAGGCACTCTTTGATCTCCTTTAATATGGGTGCCAGCCTCTGTGCTTGTGGAAATTGAATCGTGGAGTCTTTCTTTAACTTCAGGTCATGCTGAATGGCGATTGTCTGCAGGTAAATGGTTGGCAGAAAACCCTTTGTAGCTTCAGCCTTATCGACCAGGCGAACCTCTGTCTGGATAGCGCCTTCGAACGTTGCCAATATCACGTGGTCTACCGAGTGAATCACACCTGTCGGCGTTACCAATCGATAATATAGCCTGTGTGGCGGTACCATAGCCGGGTGTAGCAATACCTGCTGAACTGTTTCCCTGTCCTCATCAAAAATTGCCTGCACCCAGGACTGTATACTGTTGATCCCGTAAGTTGAAAGAAACCTCTCGCTACCGGTGATAGCGCCAGACACAATATCAATCGTAAGCTCATCGCCCGGCGAAGCCCGGGAAAAACTCTCCTGACGGATACCTTGTATTTGTGTCAATTTCAGTTTTCCCACGTCAGTAATCCCTCGAAGTTAGATGATAGCAATCATTAGCACAACTCATGCATCCAGTTTGCTAGAATTCAGGGACCTTCAACGACCCGTGTCTATCTTTTGCTAAATAATTTAACTTTTCAGGTATTTATAGCGGCCACACTTGGCATCGTTCTGGCGTTCGGTTATCAGCTGATAGAACCAAACGGCATTGAAATGGTCGACAACAGTATCAGCCTGCTTAAAGGCGCTTTCCTGGCGTTACTTAAAATGCTGATTGCACCAATGATATTTTTCTCATTGATAGGTGGCATTATTTCGATTGGTAACGTCGTTCGATTAAGGCAATTGGGGGGAATAACCGTTAGTTACTATCTTCTGACGACCGGCCTTGCAATTACCCTGGCGCTGGTTGCCGTTGTCTTCGTGCATCCATGGACCGCCTACCCTCCCATTATGGCATCGATGGTAGATGCCTCTAGCGCCAGGCTACTGAACCCTGGCAGCGATTCGATTCTTGCGGTACTCGAGACCATGGCATCACTGGCGTTTACCAACCCTTTCAGTGCGCTGGTAAACCTTAACATTCTGGGCATTGTTACCAACGCGCTATTCATGGGCGTCGCAATGGTGCTTGTCCTGGACGAGAACAGCCCGCTCTTCCGCCTGGTAGTAGATGCCAACAAAATCATTATTCAGGTGCTGCGCTGGGTGATCCGGGTTTTGCCCATTGGCATTTTTGCCATTTTATTTGATTTCACGGTCAGGCTATCGGGCGATGATGGTCTGGGTGGTACTTTCCTGACGCAGTTATTTCAGTTTGGTTTGCTGGTCGTCACCATGACGTTGATTCATGGCCTAATTGTGCTGCCAGCCATCGCCTGGATAACAACCAGGATGTCACCACTGGAACTTCTTCAAAAAATTGCCAGCCCGCTCCTTGTAGCGTTCAGCACTTCGTCGTCAGCGGCTACCCTGCCTGTGTCAATGAGGGCTGCGGAGGACAATCTTGACGTTTCCCCTGGTGTTGCAAGTTTCGTATTACCACTTGGCGCAACGATGAATATGGATGGTACTGCGCTATTTGAGGCTGTCGCGGCCATTTTCCTGGCGTATCTTTACGGCATTGAACTTTCAGGAGTCATGGTAGTGACGGTCTTTCTGATGGCGATGATTGCATCAATCGGAGCGCCAGGTATGCCTTCTGCATCAATGTCTGGCATGCAGATGGTCATGCTGGCTATCGGCATTCCCTTGGAGGCGATCGCGATACTGCTCGTGATTGAACGACCGCTGGACACGATCCGCACATCTGTCAATGTCGAAGGCGACCTGATTGGCTCTCTGATCGTTGACCGATACCTTAAACGTTAGCCAAGCGCTCAGTCGCGCGGTAGCACGTCCTGCAGAATCAATCTGGCGAAGTAGTGCAGAAACTCTTTATGATTTGCCGTCACCTGCTGGCGAGTTAACGAATCGTCACCTTTTTTGCTGACGATGAACTGATAACAATTGGTGAGCGTTTCACCACTTCCCACCAGTTCGCCAATATATTCATTTAGAAAATCATGCAGGTCCGGCAGGTCCGACTCATCAATCCCGGATCGATCTGGATCAAGTACGGCATTGCCCCAAACGGTCGCAATCATGACCTGGAACTTCTCTTTATCTACAAACTCATCAGCAATCCGGCAACGATTGATGATCTCTTCAACTGCGGGAGTGAATCTGCTTCTCATTTCCTTTATAGGCATACTTTTTTTGGGACTTGCACCTGTGCGTCTGGATTCTAAACTACCCTTCATGGATGCGGTATCTGAAACTCCCGGACAGCGAAAAATTATTCATGTCGATATGGATTGTTTCTATGCGGCTGTTGAGATGAGAGACAAGCAGGAACTGCGAGGCATTCCACTTGCGGTCGGTGGCTCTGCCGATCGCCGCGGCGTGATCGCCACCTGTAATTACCAGGCTAGAGAGTTCGGTGTGCATTCAGCAATGGCAACCGCCTATGCCCGGAGACTCTGCCCAGACCTTAAGGTGGTTCCGGGACGAATGTCGTACTACCAGGAAGTGTCTCGCCAGATCAGGGCGATTTTCAGACGATATACAAGGCTTATCGAGCCACTTAGCCTTGATGAGGCGTTTCTGGATGTCACTGATACGACGCTCTGCCATGGCAGCGCAACGCTAATGGCTGAGGAGATTCGGGGGGCAATCAAGCGAGAACTGAATCTAACGGCATCCGCGGGTGTTGCACCTAACAAGTTCATCGCCAAAATTTGCAGCGATGAAAACAAACCCGATGGTCAGTTCGTTGTTACCCCTGCGGACGTCGACAATTTCTGTCGGGATCTTCCGCTACGAAAAATTCCGGGCGTAGGGAAAGTGACCGTGAAAAGGCTGGAAGGAATTGGCCTTAAAACCTGCAAAGATGTTCGGGCGCTCGGCGAGGAAGAATGTGTCAGGCGTCTCGGGAGCCTGGGAGCCCTGCTGTATAAAAGGTCGTTTGGGATCGACAATCGGGAATTAACAACCCAGTGGGTTCGTAAAAGCGTTAGCGTTGAAAGAACCTTCCCTGAAGATATCCCGTTTTGTGAACAGGCCGAAGAGCCACTACACAGTCTTTACATCGAACTGGAACGAAGGATGGAAAAACATGCTGAACGCCGGATTAAGAACCAACAAGTAAAACTCAAGTTTGCCGATTTCACCCAGACGACCATCGAACGTTCGTCGGGCAGTCTGGAAATCAGTCTTTTCTCAGATTTGTTGCCCCTGGCCTGGGAGCGAGGCCATGGTCAGGGTATCCGATTACTGGGGCTGGGCGTTTCCTTCCGTGATGACGGCGTGATAGCCGAAGAGTCGCAGATGACACTTTTTTAGCCCGATTCCTATACTTCGCCAGTGCTTCCAGTATGATTGTCGCCTTTTCTGCAAGCACCCCAACGCCATATGCGCAAAACAAAGATCATCTGCACGATCGGACCTGCGACAGACAGCTACCCCATGCTGGAGAAACTCTCCCATGCGGGTATGGATATCGTCCGCCTTAACATGTCCCATGGCACTCATGAGGCGGCCGCGCAGGTCATAAAATCAGTTCGAACCTTGAACCGTAAAGCGAAGACACCCGTCGCAGTGATGCTTGATACACAAGGTCCCGAAATCAGAACCGGGGATATTGCGAATGACCTGGAAATGAAGAATGGTTCCGTTATTACTATCAGTGTCCGCGACAGTATTGATGTCGAGGAGTCATCCTTTCACATCAACTACGACGATTTGATGAACACGGTGGACGTTGGTGACCGAATTACCGTCGATAACGGCATCATCAACCTGCAAGTCCTGAGGAAGAATGAGAACTCCACCATGGACTGCAAAGTCATTGATGGTGGAATCCTGAAGAGTAAAAGACATGTAAACCTGCCTGGGATACGGGTCAACCTGCCGGCCATTACGAAGAAGGACCGCGCTGACATCCTTTTCGGTATGGAACAGCAGGTCGACTTCATCGCGCTTTCCTTCGTCCGCGAGGCGAACGACATTCTTGAATTGAAAGAGCTGATGGGTGACAAGGCAGGCAAGATCAAAATTATCGCCAAGATTGAAGATCAGTCAGGTGTTGAGAATATTGACGAAATAATTGCAGCTGCAGACGGAATAATGGTCGCGCGTGGTGATCTGGGTGTAGAGATCAATGTGGCGGAATTGCCGAATGTTCAACGGCGGATAGTTCAGCTGTGTGCTGAAGCAGGCAAGCGAGTCATTGTCGCAACCCACCTTCTGGAATCAATGATCGTCAACCCGATTCCTACCAGGGCAGAAGTTACAGACGTCGCCAATGCTATCTACGAAGAAGTCGACGCCGTGATGTTGTCCGGCGAGACGACGGTAGGAAAACACCCCGTTCGGTGCGTGGAACAACTCGACGAGATTGCTGAAGCAACCGAGCCATTCACAGGTCTTGGATTTACCAAGCAGCTGACAGAAACGAATGACAAGCAGAGTCTGGCGGTGACCGCCGTTCAGCTTGCAGAGACTCTGGGCGCCAAAGGAATTATCGTCATCACCCGGCGTGGTTTGATGGCAGATTATGTGACTAATTGTCATCCACAGAAAACCAGGATCTTTGCCTTTACCAATGATTCCCAGACCCGGCGCCGGCTAATTCTTAACCGGAACCTGACACCTTACCGAACGGCATTCAGCTCCGACCCTGAAAAGACCCTACAAACCTCTTTTGATGTGCTTAAAGAGCGCGCCGGATTACAAAGCAACGACAAAGTTGTTGTGATCTCCGACGTGCTGGCAGGCACGGGCATTGAAGCTATCCAGATCCGGCACCTTCCCTGACCTGTTACCTGAACGCTTAACTAAACAAAAGTTGTGCGACATCCTGGTAGTCCGAAGCGAAATGGACCTCCAGGTTTTCTTTCAGGTAATCCGGCATCTCGTCATAATCCCGTTCGTTGTCTATCGGTAGTATTACTTCTGCTATTCCAGCCCTTTTGGCAGCAATAACCTTTTCCTTGACCCCGCCAACGGGAAGCACTTTACCCGTCAGGGTTAACTCGCCGGTCATCGCCACGTTTCGGGTGATAGGCTTACCCAGGGCGAGTGACGTCAGTGATGATGCCATCGTTACTCCGGCGCTCGGACCGTCCTTCGGCGTTGCGCCCTCCGGCACATGCAGGTGGATCATCGCCTTATCAAAGAAGGTTTCCGCGATCCCCAGGTGTTTCAGGTTTCCGGCCACATAGCTGTAGGCGATTTCTGCTGATTCCTGCATAACGCTACCCAACTGACCGGTCTGTTTGAAGCCTCGGTTACTGTCGTGAACTACCGATGCTTCTACCGCAAGTGTGGTGCCGCCCATCGAGGTCCAGGCCAATCCGTTAACGACACCTACACCCTTTCTAGGACTTTGCTTACGGAATACCGGTGCGCCAAGGATTTCCTCCACTTCTTTTATACCAATAAAGATTTTTTCTTTTGTTTTTCCCAGAAGATGAACCACAGAGCTTCTGACGATCCGACCAAGCTGCTTGTCAAGATTTCGGACACCCGCCTCCCTCGCGTAGCCTTCGATCACCATCTTCAGCGCTGCGCTTGAAATCCTTAACTTGCTTAGCGGGACACGAGCACGCTCAAGCTGCCGCTTCCACAAGTGCTTTTTAGCAATGCCAAGCTTTTCTGACGTCAGGTAACCGGCCAATCTGATGACTTCCATGCGGTCCAGTAATGGACCTGGGATGGTATCTAGTTGGTTCGCCGTGCAAACAAATAGAACTTTTGACAGATCAACTCGCAGATCCAGATAGTGGTCCAGAAACTCCGCGTTTTGTTCCGGGTCAAGCACTTCCAGCAATGCGGAAGCCGGATCTCCCTGGTAGGCAGAGCCAATCTTGTCGATTTCATCAAGCATGATGACAGGGTTTTGCACCCCGACTTCCTTGAGCGATTGAACAAGCTTCCCTGGCATGGCGCCGACATACGTCCGTCTGTGTCCCTTTATCTCCGCTTCATCTCTTATACCTCCGAGACTGAAGCGATAGAACTTGCGGCCCAGAGCCTCGGCTACAGACTTCCCGATGGACGTTTTTCCAACGCCGGGTGGACCAACCAGCAACAGGATAGAGCCGGAGATTTCACCGCGATATGCGCCGACAGCCAGAAACTCAATGATCCTCTGCTTAACGTCATCTAGACCTTCGTGGTCACGATCGAGAATTTGGCGTGCATGAGCCAGATCTAAGCGGTCTTCCGATGACACACCCCACGGCACCGAAGTGATCCAATCCAGGTAATTTCTGGTAACGCCGTACTCAGCTGACGCAGGCTCAAGGACCTGGAGTTTGTTCATCTCGTCATCAATCCGGTGCTGGACATGCTCAGGAATTAGCTTATCAACCAGCCGTTCCGCGAAGCTATCTGAATCAGACTCGCGATCGTCCTTGGAAATACCAAGTTCTTTCTGGATAACGCTAAGCTGCTGGCGAAGGAAAAACTCCCTTTGCTGGCCCGACAACTCTTCTTGTACCTGATCCGTAATCTTCGCCTGCAATCTGCTGACTTCGAGTTCCTTGTTGAGCAGCAGCAGGGCCTTTTCCATACGCGCCAATAGAGGAAATGTTTCCAGTACTTCCTGCAGATCGACTGCGTTCGCGGAAGTAATCGCCGCAGCAAAGTCCGTCAAAGGCGAAGGTTCGTTAGGATTGAAATGATTGAGATACTCTTTTAGCTCTTCGTTGTACAAAGGGTTCAGAGACATGAGTTCCTTGATGCCGCTAATCAGCGACATGGCATAGGCACGAAGTTGACTATCATCGGCATCCGCCGCTTCATTGGGGTACTCAACACGAACAATATAAGGCGGTGTTTTTCTGATCCACTCTGTAATGCGAAACCTTCTAAGTCCCTTAGCAATAAACTGAATCTTGTCTTCAGCGAGGTGAACCCGCAGTACCCTGGCGACGCAGCCAATCGAGGCAATATCTTCGGGTCCGGGGATTTTATTCTCGCCAGGCACTGCATAGCTGAGGGCAACCAGTTTGTGTGCACTATCAGCAACAACCTTGATTCCTTCTCCCCAGGGGACCTGGTCAACCACAACCGGTTGAACCAGCACCGGGAAATAGGGTCGGGATGCGAGGGGAATTAGCTGCAGCGTTTCAGGCAGAATCTCTTCGGGCCTCGCCGGTGGCGACGCTTTGTCTTTTGGAATAAATTCCGTACTGTTTTCGGGTTGGTTCATCACTTGGCTCGTCACTATGGCAGTTGAGTCCTTATGTTGGGATGAATTTCACCTTTTCAAGTAGCGCCCCCTGAACGTTCATGGACTAATTGCTGGCAGATCAAGCCAGCCACTATTAGCGTAAGACCCGCGGTGGTAGCCAAGGTTACTGGCTCTTTCAGAATGAAATGGATAAAAACGAGCGAAATAAACGGCGAGAGAAAAACCAGGTTGCTCACCCGAGAGGCGTTATTGCTTAGCTTCAGCGCTGTGGACCAAAAGAGGAATCCTGCAGCCATTTCCGCCACGCCCACGTAGCTGGCCGCTAGCACTCCATTAAATGGCATTTCGAAGTCTGAAAACACATAGCAGCCGGCGGCGGTGACCGGCAACGCGACAAGAAAATTCAGGCAGAGGCCCACCATCGGCTCGCGGCCGTCTTTGATGTTAAGTATCCAGTAGGCCGCCCATACAAAAGTAGATAACAGAGCGAGCACCACCCCAGTAGAATTCTCTACTTGCAGTGACGTGAAGTTCCCCCCTGTTGCGATGATCACCACACCGACATAACAAACACCGGCTGCGACGAAATCTATGCGTTGAATCTTTTGCTTCAGAAAAACCACTGCCATTAATGTCAACACAATAGCCCAACTGTAGTTAATGGAGAGCGCGACCTGTGCCGGCAGCAGATCATAGGCGCGAAACAAAAGATGGTAGTAAACGATGGGATTAAGCAGCCCTGCCAGTAGCGTGAGCTTCCAGTGGCTACAAAAATTACGGACTAGTGTCGTGACACCAAACTTAAACAAGACCAGGGTGAGCAGGATCACCGATGCTGTCAGCGTCGCAAAGAACAGCAACTGATAAGTATCGACCAAAGACAGTGCAATCTTGAAGGCAGTAGCAACAGTTGACCAGCAAAGTACAGCGCCTAATCCAAATAGCAGCGCACGGTGGTCTGGGGACAGGTTACTCAATTAAGTGCTGCCCGGGGCCGTGGTCAACAGCATTACTACAGGTCATTATCTATGTGCATTAAGTCGTTATTATGGTCGCCGATACCAGTACCCGATTAACTAAGGATTTTACTGTCACTTCGTGAAAGTCGATTGAAGCGTACCAGAAATCTAAACAAAGCAGAAAGGGATAGCCTGCCGAACCGATACATCCATGCTTATCCTTATCTGAACCAGCAATTCTGGCCCCATCAGGGGCTGCAGGCACCTGCATATCGATTCAATGGTATGTCAGAATAGACCTCAATCTTAGCTTTTGAGTTTGAGCCCTATGAGAACTGTATGCTTTGCTTTGCTTGTTATAGCGGCATCGACGGCTGGGAACTCGTTTGCAGATCCTGCCCGTTACGATCTGATGATTCACAACGTCACCACAATCGATCCGATTGCAGGTCAGCGTGAGAATCAATCCGTATTCATCGAAGACAATAAAATTATTGATGTTATCGATAGTGCTGGGGTTTCGGCGAGTTCGGTTTCTGTCGATCTCGCTGGCAACCTAATAGCTGCCAACATAATAGACGGTGGTGGGCGCTTCCTGATACCCGGTCTTTGGGATATGCATGTTCACATCGTCTATGAACCAAAACTGACTGAGCAAATGCCAGCGCTATTCCTCGATTATGGCATTACGAGTGTCCGCGATACCGGCGCGTTGCTTGAAAAGATTGCACCAGAGATTGACCGTTGGCGTCAACTGGGTAGCGAAGCGCCCGATATCTTCTTTAGTGGCCCACTGCTGGATGGAAGCCTTGTCGTTTATAACGGCGAAGGCCGAACGGAGATAGGCGTTGCCAACAGCACGGCATCTATCGCAGAAGCTCAGATCAAGAAACTAAAGGCAGCAGGTGTCGATTTCATCAAGATTTATGAATTGGTCAAACCTGACGTATTTCAGGCGATGGTTGATGCCGCTACGCGC
>JABJED010000488.1 GCA_018665025.1 Gammaproteobacteria bacterium | reverse complement strand
GCGCCAGAACCATAATCGGAATTTTGTCGGAGCCTGACTTCGACAAACACCAGCAGGTCCTTTTTTTCCATGATCAGGTCAATCTCTCCTGTTTTCCATGAATAGTTGCGATTGACCGTGGAAAAGCCCTTTTTCAGAAGAAAGTTTTCAGCCCGGGCTTCCGCCTGTCTCCCGGCTTCTTGTGTCGTCATGGCGGGTTCTCGTGTAGTCATGGTTCTCGTGTAGTCAATGTTGTCGGCTACAGAGCAGAATCGAATATCATGGGAACTGTGCTCACCTTGCCATCCCGGAATTGCGCCCACATCAGGGAGCGGTTCACGATGTTGTCCTTGTTGAGTGTAAGAATGCCGGTTGCGCCAAAAATTTTCTCTTCAGGGAATTCCTTCAACTGTTGAAGGCGGGGGTAGAGCCTGTGGACGTCGACGCCAAGCGCGTAGAACGGAGCAAGCTGACTGCTGGCGCCACTCCAGGTATCAACAATTAGTTGTTTTGTACTGTCGTCGTTGGTTAGTTTCCAGGGGATATCGCAAAAACGGATGCCGTTCATGTCAATAGCATTTATTCGGGAGTCGGTGCCAATATGAACATGGGACGTTGCGTACACAGGGATATCCTCCGCATAAAAGAATGCCAGGGTTGGGTTAATGCCCCGTGCCTGTGTTGCGTTTGAAAGCAGGAATACAAAGTCGATGTCCTGGCGGCGGCGCGCAGTGAACTCAAACCGTTCACCCGTAATTCGGCGCAGGCTTGCGGCTCGCTGTTCACTTGAATCGACATTTAGCAGTGACTTAATCAAATCGGAATAGTCGCGCTGGTCTGTAAACCTGGCGCTATCTACGATCAAACCGCCGCGGTCGGTGAAACTGTCTGTGAAGGCTTCAAGGTTGCGGTCACCCCATTCGCTGTCAGGTGCGACGATAAGCCCTTTTAACAGACCTTCCCGGGATACCTGCTCCGCCACCTGTCTGGATTCGTCTTCCGGGGCCAGCCCGAACTGATACAGGTTCGGATTGATCTCGCTATTTAACGTCCGGTTAAGCGCAATGACAGGAACTTTCAGGGGCAGTCTCGCGACCTTTGTGACTTTTGCTCTATCCAGTGGGCCGATGATCAGTTCCGCTCCGCCTGCAATGGCTCTGGAAATAATGTCGAGAATATCACCGCCGGCTGAGTCGTAGATTTTCAGACTGGAATTTGGTGTTAACTGATAATGTGCAGCGATATATCCATCACGGATTGCGCGTCCGATCGCGCCAAGTTTGCCATTAAGTGGCAGAATCAGGGCAATGTTCTCTGGTCGTTCCTCGACAATTCGTGAAAGCATTTGCAGGGAAGCAGGAACGATGACCGCGGCGGAATGGTTCGGCCAGGCCTGTCGCCATTTTTTAAGCGCATTCAGTTGTCGCAGGGGGTCATCCTGAAATCTTTTGGTCATTGCAGCGAGAGACAACCATCCTCTTATTTCGCTGGTAATGCTTTGCTCCGCCTGCAGTTGCAGGGTCTTCTCTGATAGCTGGAGCAGGGTTGAAAAAATAGTTTCGTGATTCCCAGGTCGCTCCTCCGGAGGCAAGAGGCGATTGATGTAGATGAGTTCCCGGGCACTGGCAAGGTAACTTCGACCCAGTAGATAGCCCCTTGCCCTGAGTTTTCCAACCCTGACCTGCATTCGTGTATCCAGGCGGATATTTTGGAATCTTTGGTCCTCCAGAATACGAATAGCCCGCAGAGGGTTGTCATTGGCCAGGGCTACCTCGGCGGCAAAGTAAGAATAATCCCGTGTAGAGTTTGTTGAGACGTATGGAGACTCGATGGAATCTAATATTCGACCAGCGAGAGCGATGTCGGCTCCCTGTATCGCGATGCCAACTGCATCCAGTTTTAGTTCGGTAGATTTAGGGGGTTGGGTTCTGCCTGCTTCCAGTAATAGTCGATCGATACCTCTGTGTTCACTGAGCAGGGGTTGGCCACCCTGTGAAGAGGCTTTCTTAACCGTCGGCGCAGTACATGCGGTAACTGCAAGAAGGAATGCGAGAGGGAGAGAAAGAACCGCTAATTTGTTCATGTCACTTCAGCTACACTAGGGCCGCGGAATTATCCCACAAGTTGTGCTGTTGTTGTGTGAACTTCTGCCTGTAAAGGCAAACGAATTTTCCTGATGATCGGTGATCAATTGTCGACTTTATATGTAGTAGCCACGCCCATTGGCAATCTGGGTGATATCTCACAACGAGCTATAGAGGTCCTTAGTTCTGTTGATGTTATTGCCGCTGAGGATACCCGGCATACCGGCAAGCTGCTTTCGGAGTTTTCTATATCTTCGAAGTTGATCGCGTTGCATGACCACAACGAAGATCGGTCGACCGCCAGAATCATCCAGATGCTGGAGGGCGGGCAGAGCATTGCTATTGTTTCTGATGCCGGAACCCCTCTCATCTCTGACCCCGGATACCATCTGGTCAATCAATGTTTGTCCAGGGGATTTGATGTCGTCGCAGTACCTGGTCCGAGTTCGGTCACTGCTGCGCTCAGTATTGCGGGAATGCCAACTAACAGGTTCTCGTTTGAGGGGTTTGTCCCTGCCAAAAATGTAGCGCGAAGGGAGTTCCTGTCGAATCTAAAGTTCGAAACAAGAACCCAGGTTTTCTTTGAGTCGCCTCATCGCATCAGTGAAACCCTTCGAGCAATGGCAGATATCATGGGGTCGGAACGCCAGTTGAGTCTCTGCCGGGAGTTGACCAAGACATTTGAGCAGGTGGTTTTGGGTACCGTTGGTGAGATTTCGGAACAGATTGATTCAGGAGATATTCCTTCGAGGGGAGAGTTCGTCCTTGTTTTGCGCGGAAGTGACGAAGTGCTGGCGGTCAACGCTGACCATCTGCTTCAAACCCTGTTGGCAGAGCTTTCCCCCTCCAGGGCGGCATCGGTGGCAGCGAAAGTAACAGATTTATCCAGATCGGATCTTTACGACCGCGCCCTTGATCTGAAAAAGGGAGCAGATCCAGCTTGAGCGCAGAGGCGCCAGGGAGTAGTCTTCGCGCCAGGAGTCGGCCAGGCAATCGCCCCAGCGCAAGCCAGGGAGGAAAGTCCGGGCTCCAAAGGGTAGAGTGCCAGGTAACGCCTGGGAGGCGCGAGCCTACGGAAAGTGCAGCAGAAAATAAACCGCCTGTTTTTCATTCGTGAGAGGCAGGTAAGGGTGAAATGGTGCGGTAAGAGCGCACCGCGCGGCCGGTAACGGGCGTGGCAGTGTAAACCCCACTCGGAGCAAGACCAAATAGGAATCCGCTAATCGTGACCCGCGATGGGATTCGGGTAGGTCGCTATAGGTGTCCGGCGACGGGCATCACAGATGAATGATTGTCCTCGACAGAACCCGGCTTACCGGCCGGCTCCTTATTTTT
>JABJED010000487.1 GCA_018665025.1 Gammaproteobacteria bacterium | reverse complement strand
GAGAGAATCCTTCAACCGAAATGCGATCTCCGCTTCAGCACGAGGTGCAATCATCGTCGTTGTATCAACAACCCCGTCCAGCTGCCACATGGCGTCAGTCAGGAAACCGAAGTCAGGCTGGTAAACCCCCAGCATCTCCTGCACCGCCGGGCTGGTTACCCCTATTTTTTTACCGACAATTTTTTCACCGCTGGTTGTTCTATGTGACAAAAACTCGCGTGAAATTTTATATGCATCGTCAATAGTCAGATCGGGAAACTGAACTGAAAGCGGAGGCATGGTTCGCTTTTCCCGAAGACAGGCGTACAAAGCTTTGCCCGCTTTATCGATCGTCGCAATATCTAGCATCAGCCATTTTCCAGAAAATCGAGGCAGGTCGCGTTAAACATGCGCTGATGTTCAACCATCACCCAGTGCCCGCACTGGGCAACTTCGATGTGCCGACAGGGTTTACACGCCCGGGCAATTTTCAACCCACCGCTCGCAGGCAGGAGTTCATCATCAACACCCCAGAAGCCAAGAACCGGACACTGAATCTCTGACAGTTCTTGCTCCATGTTGGGAATAACCATTTTCGAGAGAACTTCCGGTGGTTGATCCTGAAGAATCGCCCATCGCTCATCCACCAGTTCTTCGGTCACGTAAACAGGATCATAAACCAGGGTTTCCAGCATCCGCTTCAATCCGTCTCTGTCCAGCGCTCCACCAACAAAATTACTGATCATTTTTGCCATGGCTGGCATCGCCATGTAGGTTTCGAATTCCTCGATGCCTCCTGGCGCCATTAAAACGAGCTTTTCAACAAGCTCTGGGTGGTCAAGTGCTGTGCGTATACTAATTGCGCCGCCAAGGGAATTCCCGACCAGAATGCAGTTATCGATGCCGAGCGACCCGATCAGCCCAACGAGACAGGAACTGAAAAAATCTGATGTATAGTCGCGGTCTGTTGGTTTCGATGAATATCCAAACCCTGGCAGGTCAGGCACGATGACGCGATAACCTGCTTCAGTGAGGCAATCCACATTACCCTTGAAATTGCTGTGCCCGCTTGCGCCTGGTCCACTACCATGCACAAAAACGACTGTGCCTTTTTTACCTTGGGCGCCATGATCGTGATAATGCAGTTCAAGATCTTTGACCTGAACTGTTTCACCTCTCGGAGGCGCTCCTGCTTTTTCATTCATCACAAACGCTCCTAGATAAACACGTCCCCATTCTCGGCGCCTAACGACATGCCACCCAGGTTTCGGGCAAAGGATGTCGGATTATTCGCAACATGAGAACGGGCAATATGCAGGTCACGCCAGATATTCTGGATTGGCGCACCGTCAAAAACATTGCGACCACCGGCGACATCGAACAGCCGATCAACGGCCCCACTTAATTTGTCGATCACCAGACTGGCCTGATAGCGATACCTGACTCTATCGATCATCGCAATTTCGTTGCCATTGAGTACCGCCGCCATCATGCAATCAAAATTCCGAAACATAATCGTTTCGACCTCATCAATATCGTTAATCGTCTCGGCGACCCTTCGTGCGATATCCGGGTCACCCATGAGTTTGGACGGATCCGTACTGCTGGTACCGGCATTTTCTGTGAATAGCGCAACCGCATGCTTCAAAGCACCAATGGCTGAAGTTGACACGACTCTTGTAAAAATTTGGGCCCATGGAATGCTGTACATCGGGTTAGGCTGGTTATGGATGCAGTTAAAGCCGTCCATTTGTTTGTGTGTTCTGTGATCAGGCACGAAAACCGGTTGTTCAATGACAATATCGTTAGAGCCTGTGGCCTGCAGGCCATAAACAAACCAGGTATCTTCTATCTCATAGTCCATTCTGGGTAACAGAAAGGTTCGATAACCTTCACCGGGAATAACACCACCCAGCAACACCCAACTGCAATGTTCTGAACCAGAGCTCCAGCCCCATCTACCATGGAGCATAAAGCCACCATCGCAGGCTTCAGCCCTGGCGCCCGCTGGATTATAGGAACTTGAGATCAACGTGTTCGGGTCAGACGAATAAACGTCGTCCATGGCTTGTTCTGACATAAGCGCGAGTTGATAAGCATGCACAGCGACAACGCCAGCAACCCAGGCGGTACTCATATCCTGCTCGGCAATGGTGATTTGTGCCGCGAAAAACTCCTGTGGTGTTGCTTCAAGCCCACCCCATCGCTTTGGCAGCAGTGCCCGCATGAATCCTGATGCCTTAATCAGGTCCATGGCTTCAACGGTTACCTGACGATCTCGACGGGCTTGGGGCCCGAGTTCTTTCAGCCGCGCCAACTGAGGTACGATGTTAATTTCCGAGTCAGCGACAGTTTCTGTGATGCCACTGGTGCCGGATCCTGCAGCAGGATGTGAACTGGATTGAGCTGCTGTATCCTCACCCATAGTATGTACCTCGAAGACTCAATAAATTTAGCCGCAATATTTCACACATAAGACCTCGAGTCTACCCTTTTGCGCATTTATTTCTATTATTATTACGAATTTAGGCAATTAGTGTGGAATATTTTTTCCATTTTGAACATTATTGTCAAATAAACCGACAGAGGTAAGCCAGCATGTTCACCATTCAAGATAAAGTCGTCCTGATCACAGGCGGCTCAAAAGGAATCGGCCTTGGCATTGCCAAAGCCTTCTCAAAGGCTGGAGCGCACGTCCACGTATGTGGTCGCAATGAGCCTGCCCCGGATACTTTTCCAGAGGGCTCCGGTATCCAGTTCGTGAAGTGTGATGTAAGAGACCCCGAAAGCGCCGAGGCCCTGATCACAGGGATCAGAGAAATAGAGGGCAGAATCGATGTACTGATCAACAATGCCGGTGGTGGCCCCCCAGCTGATGCGGCAACTGCATCACCAAGATTCACCGAATCTATCATTCGCCTGAACCTTTTGGCACCTCTCTTAATGAGCCAACTCGCTTACGATGCTTTGAAAGAGAGCAATGGGTCCATCATCAATATCGCCAGCGTGTCAGCAATAAGGTCGTCACCCGGCACGATGGCCTACGGTGCCGCAAAGGCGGGACTTCTCAACGCTACCATTTCACTCGCCCAGGAGTGGGGACCTCATATAAGAGTCAATGCCATCATTGCCGGGCTGATAAAAACCGAAGCCGCAAACGAGCACTATGGCGGTCCAGACGGGATTGAAAAACTTGAAGCAAGGCTGCCGGGACGAAGAATGGGTACGCCAGAAGATGTTGCGAAAGCATGCCTGTATCTGGCCTCCGACGATGCTGCTTATGTGTCGGGCGCCTCTCTTGAGGTCTACGGCGGTGGCGAACCACCCAGCTTTCTGACGTTTATCGCAGAAGCCCAGCAATAACAGCCCGGCTCAGCTCAGGTAGGCGTCTATACTTGTCGTCATCATCTGATAGGCACCAAGCAGCATCTGCTCCACCTGTTCCGGATCTTCCGGACGTTCGAACCTACCCGTAAACCGCAGCGCCGATCCTTCGTCAGATGCACAAAGATTCACTTCTGCCCGATAACCATCCACCGGCACAAAAGGATTTCGAATAACGCCGTATTCCAGACGCATAGACTGAGGGTCAACAGAAAACAGGTATTCCACGATTGGATCAACCCCAGCGCCCTCTTCAAAATGCAACACTCTGGCTGGATAACCATCATGCAACCCTTCGGTCACCTTACTCGGACCCGGCAGCCACTGCAGGTTCGTGAAATCAGCCAACAGTGCCCAGACTTTTCCCGGGGGGTGCGCAATAACAGTTTCGAAAGTGACTTCCATATTACTCTTCAGTGCCGACGATCCTTCCCCAGCGATAGTCGTACTTAAGCCCTTTCACAGCAAGGGTTGTATCCGCGTGCTTAACACCGGGGAGCGTCATGATTTCTTCATTAACCAGACTAATCAATTCACTGCCATCTTTTACCAGAGTAATGACCAGGATGTCATACCGACCCATCATGGTCGCAACGAAGCGCACGAATTCCATTTTTGCTATTGCCTTCGCTACCTCCTCCACGAGTGCCAGTTCGGCGCGAACCCCTATATACGCAAGTTGCTGAGGCTCCGGTCCAGCGAAGCTGGTTAATGCCATAATCTTGATGATGTTGTTTTCCTGCAGACGCTTTATACGTCCGCGAACCGTTCCCTCTCCAAGACCCAGCTCACTGGCGATATCTCTGTTACTACGACGGCCATCCTGCGCCAAATGTTCGAGAATTCTTCTATCTACATCATCTATTCGAGGCTTACTCATAAGTTGGGCACCATTTCTGACTGATATTTATATACCTCTATCGTCAACCCGGGAAAGAGCCGCCCGATACCCTCGATACCCGCGACCTCCTTATGAAGGAACACCGAAAGCTCATCAAAAGATCTGGCGCCGACGAGAAGCTCGATATCGTTCGCGCCGGTGGTCAAATTCACTGAAAACACCTCAGGCAACTCAGCCAGATCCATCCCAACATCCTCTGCACTTCGACTGTCGACTTCGATACCGATCGCCAATAGCAAATCGTATCCCGCCGCTGCAAAATCTGTGACTGCAACCACCTTCATCGTGCCGGTATCTTCGAGTCGACGAATTCTTTTACGGATAGTCGAAGAGGTGGAGTTCAATTGCTTGGCAATGTCCTGAGTAGAGGTTCGCCCATCCTCCTGCAGGAGCCTGATAATTTTCATATCCAGATCATCTGGAATATATTCGTTCGTTTTCAAACCCGCCTCATCTTCCATAAACAATGTTCTCGGCTATTTTCACGTATTTAGATAAAATATTCACTATTTTTAATCGTTTTGCGTATTTTTATACGAATATATTACGAAACATGCTAATCTTTTCGCTATGAAAAATTTTTCGTTATCGATAGAAGACCGCATTGACCGGCTTGAATCCACGGATGAGATTCGCCAGCTTGTGGCGAAATATTCACTGTCCCTGGACATGCGTGATCTGGAAGCACACGTTAACCTTTTTGCACCGGACATTCGAGTCAGCAGGTCAGAGACTGGTCGCAGACATCTGAAAAGATGGCTCGATGACACATTACGCCTGCAGTTCACAGGCACCTCTCACCATACCGGCAACCACATCATTGAGTTTGACGATTCAGATCATGCCCATGGTGTTGTCTACTCGAAAAATGAACATGAGACCGGCTCCGAATGGGTCATCATGCAGATGTTGTACTGGGACAACTACGAACGTATCGATGGCCGATGGTTATTCCGGCGTCGCCTGCCCTGTTACTGGTACGCCACTGATCTCAACAAACCTCCGGTCGGTGACTCGAAGATGCGCTGGCCTGATCGTGATTCCTATGATGGTGCGTTTCATGAACTCTTTCCATCATGGGAAGCATTCTGGCAGACGCCACCCAATGAGGACGAACCGGAAGTCGCCGCCCCGGCTGAGCTGAACGAGTTTCTAAACACCATGCGTCGCGGCGCACCAGATCCCAGAATTCGCATCCGTTAACCATGCATTTTGAACTGACGCTACCAGCAGCATTGGCCAACGCTGCATCGACCTGGCCTGGTAAACCAGCGATAGTTGAACAAAGCTCGGTTATCACCTTCGGCGAGCTGAACACCCGAGCACGACAGATGGCGAAGGCTTTCATCGGCAACGGTCTCGAATCCGGCGACAGGTTCGCCATCTGGGCACCCAACAGCAGTATCTGGCAGATTGCGGCTCTCGCAGGTCAACTTGCCGGTTGCGTTCTGGTCCCCCTGAACACCCGTTATAAATCATCGGAGGCGAACGACATTCTCACCCGCTCCGGGTGCAAGGCCATTTTTTACGCCGACTCGTTTCTTGGCAATGACTACAGAGCGATGCTTGGTGACAGCAACATCCCTCACATTATCGACATCAACAGGACTGAAGACTGGGTAAAAAAATCTGTCAGCGAACAGACGCTTCAGGAACGCATCAAGACGATCACCCCTGACTCGATTGCTGATGTACTTTATACATCAGGGACAACCGGCGCGCCCAAAGGTGTCATGTGCAATCACGGGCAGAATCTCCGCGTTTTCGACACCTGGTCTGAAGGTGTGACACTCACGTCAGCTGACCAGTATCTGATCGTCAACCCGTACTTTCATTCTTTTGGTTACAAAGCTGGATGGTTGGCCGCCCTGATTCGCGGCGCAACTGTGCACCCGGTACCGGTTTTTGACCTTGATGAAGTACTAAACCTGATCCAGTCTGAAGCAATTAGTTTCCTTCCTGGCGCACCAACAATCTTTCAATCGATACTGGCTCACCCGAACCGAGATCAATATGACCTCTCATCCCTGCGTTGCGCTGTGACTGGCGCAGCCTCGATACCCGTGCAACTGGTAAGAGACATGAAGAGTGTTCTGGGTTTTGATGAAGTCTACACCGCCTACGGTTTGACCGAATCAACCGGTGTCGTTTCCCTTTGCAAATCAGGCGATGATTTTGAAACCATTGCCACCACCTCTGGGCAGCCAATGGATGGCGTCGAAGTCCAGACAACCGGACCCGACGGCAAACCTACAGCCCCTGGACAACCCGGAGAAATATGGGTTCGCGGTTTCAACGTGATGCAGGGTTATCTGGATGACCCTGAGGCAACAAACGAAACAATAACACCCGAAGGCTGGCTCAAGACCGGCGATATCGGTGAGTTTACAGATTCCGGATATTTACGAATTACCGATCGAATTAAGGACATGTATATTTGCGGCGGTTTCAACTGTTATCCGGCAGAAATCGAAAATGTGTTGCTGAACCATGACGCTATTCTAGACGTCAGCGTAGTCGGCATCCCGGATGAGCGGCTGGGCGAGGTAGGCCATGCCTACATTATTCCGAAACCCGGCGGAGAACAGGCCGAAGACGAACTGATCACCTGGGCGCGAGATAACCTGGCTAACTTCAAAGTACCCAGGCGCATTACCTTCTTAAAGGAACTGCCACGCAACGCCTCAGGTAAGGTTCAGAAATTTCTACTAAAAGATAAGTGATAGAACAATGACCACACTAAAAGTCACCGACCGCGATGGCCGTAGCCACACACTGGAAGCCTATAAAGGCAGTTCAGTAATGGAGTCTCTGCGCGATGAAGACATGGGAATTGAAGCCATCTGTGGTGGACAGTGCGCCTGCGCCACCTGTCATTGTCTGCTGGATGAAGCGTGGTTCGAAAAACTCACCCCGCCTGGTGAAGATGAAACCGAGTTGCTTGAATCCCTGGATCACTACGAAGCAGGTCGCTCCAGACTGACCTGCCAGATAATAGTCAGCTCGCAGCACGAAGCCCTCGAACTGACCATAGGCCCCGAGGAATAACCTCAGAAAAAATAACTGCCGCCGTTAGCCACCAGCACTGAACCGGTACACATCGACGAAGCATCACTGGCCAGCCAACTGACCGCATCGGCAATCTCATTGGGCTCTGCCATTCTGCCCAGAGGAATTGCAGCTTCCATGTCCTTAATCCACTGCTCGGGTATGCCATTCATAATCGGCGTATTCGTAGGACCCGGTGCTACTGCATTAATTCGGATGCCACGACTGCCAAGCTCCCGCGCCAGCGCACGAGTAAGACCCACGATCGCCGCCTTTGATGTCACATAATGAACCGGGCCCTCTCCGGATTGCGCTGCAGTGGAAGAGATGCTGATGATAGACCCCTTGATGTCTGCATTGACCATCGACCTGACTGCTGCACGTGTGCAATAGAAAGCACCATCGAGATTGACACCCATCACATCCCGCCAGCCTTCATCTTCCATAAAGACGATGTGGTCTACATGTGTCTTCGGCTCTTCTCCATTGGCCATCTCTTCATTACGTTTACCCATCAACTCGTACATTTGATCGCTGCCATCACCCGGCGCCCGGCCAATACCAGCGTTGTTTACCAGTATCGAAACCGGCCCCAACGTTGACTCAACTGCTGCAAACGTCTCGTTCACTGCGTTGCTATCTGAAACATTACAGGCATAGGCCATGCAAACAGAAGGGTCGGCACACCCGGCTACACTCTCCTGTGCCTGTTCGAAATTCAGATCCAGCGCCGCAACTTTTGCGCCTCCAGCGGCGAGGCGCTGCGCTATAGCCCTCCCCATACCCTGACCTGCTCCAGTGACAACCGCTACACGCCCAGCCAATTGAATTTCGCTCATCTTTTTCCCTTATTGTTATTTCGTTGTTTTATTTAGGTACTTCACGCGGCAGGCGGTGGTGGCACAACCAGTTGAGATGCTTTTCCACCATCGACTGACAGACACGTCGCAGTAATGTAGCTGGCTTCATCTGACAAAAGAAACGCCGCTGCCGCTGCGACCTCTTCCGGTTCACCCAGCCGATTCATCGGTACGCCACCAGCAACAGCTTCGGTATATCCCGGAATGCTACCGAGTGCCGCGAGGTTGCTGGCAGAGGCGATCACACCGGGCGCAATCACATTGACTCGGACTCCACTTGCCGCACACTCCATTGCTGCAGCTTTTGAAAAGTGGATCAACGCTGCTTTTGAAGCCGAATAGGCAGCCATGTTATCAATCGCCAGCAATCCATTGATCGAGGCAACATTGAGGATCGAGCCACTGCCCTGGCTGGTCATATGCCGAAGTGCCGCTTGCGTGGATACAAATGCGGCATCGACATTGACCTTGAAGTCTTGCCGAAACCCTTCGATAGAGGTCTCATGGATTGCGCTCCAACCGACATGCATCGCATTGTTCACCAGAAAGTCCAGCCGGCTATGCTCCGTATAAATTTCGTCGATCAAACCCGACAGACCCTCCGAGTCAAGAACATCAAGCTCCCTGACATGCAACGCATCACCAGCACTCGCTTTGGCGGCATCCAGCACTTCCCTGCGACGACCGCACACATATACCTGCGCACCTTCGGCTATTAATCTTTGCGCAACAGCAAGCCCAATTCCTTCACTGCCGCCCGTTATCAAACCAATTTTTTGGGAAAACCTATCCATCAAAAACTTTCCTAATTCGCTATTTATACATAGTTTAACTGCGCATAAAGAGCATTAATAGTATAAATACAGTCATTATGCACAATATTATAGATTTTGTGATATCCTCTTTTCCGGAATTCAGATCAACCTTCGCAGAGGCAACCTCATGTCGGATGGGTCGGCAATTATTGAACAACAGTTTGCGCT
>JABJED010000092.1 GCA_018665025.1 Gammaproteobacteria bacterium | reverse complement strand
GCGTAATCATATCGCCAAGGTCGTAGGCATTGGCGCTCTTAAGTATGCAGAGCTGTCTAAAAACAGAACGACCGACTATATTTTTGACTGGGACACCATGTTGTCATTCGAAGGGAACACCGCGCCTTACCTTCAATACGCTTACACCAGAATCATGAGCATTTTTCGCCGCGCCGGATTGAATAGTGCCGACCTTACCGGTCCATTCAACCTCACCGAACCCGCGGAAATAGCGCTCGCCACACGGTTACTGCAGTACCCTGAGGCAGTGGAAAGTGTTGTTGAAGACTACCAGGCGAATGTACTGTGTAATTATCTGTTCGACCTGTCCCAACACTTTATGACATTTTATGAATCTTGCCCGGTCCTGAAAGCTGATGATGAGATGCGAGATTCCAGGTTGAGATTATGTGATCTCAGCGCAAAGACCCTGAAGCATGGTCTCGGTCTCCTGGGCATTCAGACAGTGGAACACATGTGAAGGTTGCAATAGTCGCCGCACAGGCAGAGAACCAGGTTATTGGTCGTGGCCTGGAGATCCCATGGAAAGTTAAGGGTGAGCAGGCGCTTTTCAAGCGGATCACCATAAATGGTACATTGATTATGGGTCGGAAAACCTTCCAGAGTATCGGCCGCCCACTGCCAGGAAGAACCACTATTGTGGTAAGCCGAGATCCAGACCTGGCCATAACAGGATGTGAAACCAGTACCAGCCTGGAACTGGCGATTGCTAGAGCCGCAGAAATCAATAAGCCTATCTTTATTGCCGGTGGCGGTGAACTATACCGACAGGCCCTCGTTATCGCCGACGAAATCCACCTAACGACTATTCATACCAAGGTCGACGGCGACGTCCTGTTCCCGGATGTACCGGATAATTTCAACCTCGTCGAGGAAAAAACCTTCACCTCGAACATTAACTATACTTACCGCCACTTTGAACGTACCTGAGAGACACTATGAAATTTAAAAATCGCGTCACAGAAATGCTAGGAGTCGAACTACCCATCGTTCAGGCTCCCATGGGCTGGATTGCACGCTCGCAACTTGCCTCCGCGGTCAGCAATGCGGGTGGCATGGGAATCATCGAGACTTCTTCCGGTGAACTGGATGCGATCAAGGTTGAGATCAAAAAAATGCGGGATCTGACCGACAAACCGTTTGGCGTCAATATCGCCCAGGCGTTTGTCAGGGATCCCAATATCGTTCAGTTCGTCATTGACCAGGGAATCAAATTCGTCACAACTTCCGCGGGATCCCCGATGAAGTATACAGCGGACCTGAAAGCCGGTGGCCTCATGGTATTTCATGTCGTGCCAACCCTGGCCGCCGCGCTAAAAGCTGTGGCGGCAGGCGTTGATGGCCTGATTGTGGAAGGCGGCGAAGGCGGCGGATTCAAGAACCCCAATGACGTAGCCTCCATGGTTCTCTTGCCACTGGTTCGATCCAAAGTAGACGTGCCCATTATCGCAGCAGGTGGATTTATCGACGGCAAAACCATGGCAGCCGCATTTTCCCTCGGTGCAGAAGGCATCCAGATGGGCACCCGAATGGTGTCTGCAGCCGAGTCCCCGGTCCACGATAACTGGAAAAATGCGATAGTCGATGCCAAAGAAACCGGCACGGTGTTTCTCAACAAATTCCACTCTCCGGCACTTCGAGCGCTTCGAACCGAGCGAACTTCAAGACTTGAGCGGGACCCGGAGACCAATGCCATGTCTGAATTCGGTAGTGCACTGGATCTTTACTTCGGTGGGGACATGGAGGCAGCGATTCCATTGTCGGGTCAGGTCGCAGGTCGCATTGAGTCGGTAAAACCGGTTGCTGAAATACTGGCAGAAACCCAGGCGGAATTTTTCGAAACTATTAGTTCGCTGGCTGGAAGCTATTTGTAACACCCTGACCACTCACAGCCATGCTTGGAATCCGCTCACATTCGTGAGCAGATTCTATTGTCGTGTTTACTGCCAGGCACATATCGACGACTGGCAGATCGTTCTCATCAAACCGGGTTGAAGCACGCAGGTCTCCATAAACCTCAGCATTGGATAGCGCAGGATTACGCTCTTTCATCAACGCTACTATCCCCGACACGTACGCTGTCGCCATCGAACTACCTGATTTAAACCCGTAAGTAGCACCTGGCGCCGTTGTTAACATGTCGGTCCCCGGTGCAAGCAACACATTAGTGAATCCCCCTCCAAGATTGATAGCGGTACCAACCGCGATGACCTCCTCCATGTTTGCCGGGAACGACTCTGCCAGCCCTCTGGATTCATCAACAGCACCTAACACGACAATACCATTCCGGTAAACCTCCCGAAGCAACCGCGCAATGATGACATCTCTCGGGCCCGACAGGCTAAGGTTCAGAATGTCCGGTTGTTGGACCAGCACATCAGCCAGCGCCTTGATGATTGACAAGGAATCGCATGAGGTTCGCCGGGATGCCTTTTCCTGATGACAAGCCTTGAAGACCATCAGTTGAACGTCAGGGGCAACACCAACGATACCCAGGTCATTATTCGCAGCCGATGCAATCACTCCGGCAACCGCTGTACCATGCTCGTCGCTGTCGAAAGAATCCTGATCGTAATCAACCAGATTTTTGGTGTACACAATGTTATCGATTAACTCCGGGTGCCATCGATCGACGCCGGTATCGACAATCCCAACCACGACGTTCTTACCTGTAGAAATCTGGTGGATACTATCTATTTGATCCCCATTAACCGTACTTTGCAGCACAAAGTACGGATCGTTGTAGGACATTAGCGTATAGGGTTTTACGGATTGTACTGATTGGACCCTGTTGTCTGCCGACAGGGCAGACACCACGTCATCAAGGTTTCGACTGGGGCCAAACTCCGCAACCACAGCTTCTACTTTGAGTGCCTGAATCGTGAACTGCGAGACCTTTGTTAGACCATGAAACCGGAGCACCGCCTGGATAAGGTTTTGAGCAGCCGGTTCGTCCACTGAAGCGTCTTGGGTGAAGCCGCTGGTAAGTTGATTGCCTGATTGTGCATAAGGAACAGTGAACACAACATTACTGGCGTAGATGTCCAATGGCGGCGTTGACGCACAACCCGCAATGATAAAAAGCAGAAATACGGCACTACCGGTTCGTGAAATCTGCATACTCAACACCATCTATTTGCTGAAGCTGATTCAGAAAAGCATCTGAACTGGTCTCGTTAGGCACCACCAATTCCACGATGTAGCTACCGTTTTCATCAGGGCCACTGACGATGTTTGAGCCTGTTTCGATGAGCGCCTGCCTTAGCGTCATCGCAGGAATCGGTGTTTTGAACCCTAACTCCAGACGCTCAACTTTACCGGACTCGTAATTCACGGGCACCGGCGGTTCAATACTCAATGTCTGAAACTCGTCACCTACCCGGCCCGGGCTCAGAAACTGCGTCCCGCCAATGACTAGCGCCAGTACTGAGGCCGCGAGTGCAGCCGTCGTCAAACCGACAGAAAAACCCAGGATTCGGTGGGAGCGAACCGGGACCTCTCGCACACTAACTTTATTCCTTTCCGACACGTCTATACGAGCGAGGACTTTTCGAAAAGAGTTATTACGATCCTGCGTTATTAGATCGGGTTCGCAGACAATCTGCTGAAGCTCATACAGTCGATCACGCTCTTCCTGGCAGTCCTCACAATGAGCCAGATGACGCAGTACGAGGTCAGCATCCCGCCCCCTTAATGTATTGTTAACATACCAGGGCAAAAACAACATTGTCTGTTCGTGTTCTTTACGCTTGATCAATTCTCTACTCTCTTCCTGTACCGTTTTCAGGCAATATCTTTTGATCAGTACTTTTCTCTCGAATGATTTCATCCACTTTGTTGCTGTCAGAATGATGTTCAAGCACCGGCAGCAATTTCGCTAACCGTCGGCGAGCGTGAAACATCCTCGTCTTTACGGTATTTACGGGGCAGTTCATTATCTCAGCTATTTCCAGATAGGAATGCCCCGAAAAATAAGTCAACTCAACAACGCTGCGCTGGTCAGCCGATATCCGGTCCAGGCCGTTGCCCAACCACTCGTCCAATCCAATCTTGCTAATGAGATTCTGGCTGTCTGCAAGATTATCGTATTCATGTATTTCCTCGGCATTTTGCTCCGGCATCTTCTTCAGTTTATCGAGGGCTTTAATCCCCTTGAGGTAAGCGATGCCGGTAATCCATGTGGAAACTTTCGACCGCCCCTCAAACCCTGAGGCCTTCTCCCAGACGACGAACAGAGTGTCAGAGACGACTTCTTCCACCAGTTCTGGCCTGCGCAACATCCGACTCAGATACCTCGTAAGCTGAGGGTGCATTCGGTTATAGAGTTTCTCGAAGGCAACCCTGTCCTTCACCGCTATCCGTTTCAACAGCTCCAAATGCTCAGCGTCGTCGCCGCCTCGCTTTGTCTCGAGATCATCAATTGACATATTTGCCTATTTACAGCCCGTTATGATGAATGTGTCCGATAATGCGCCAAAATGGTTCAACTTCACAATATTGATCCTCGATCTGGCGTTAACACGGCTAAAAGTCAGCATGTTAAGATGACTAACATGCGAATTTTGACCATTATCCTCCTGCTTGCCTCCTCATTCCGCGCGATTGCCGACATAGAAGCAGCATCTCAAGCCTATCGTAACAAAGACTACGGCACAGCTTTCGAGGCTTTCACTGAGTTAGCCAGAAATGGTGATGCCAGATCCCAGGCTATCCTAGCCATGATGTACAAGTACGGTGAAAGTACTGCCGTCGACCTTGAGCAATCCTTCCACTGGTACCTGGAGGCCGCTTTGCAAGGGCATCCGTCGTCCCAGTACAACGTTGGCACTATGCTGATTGATGGTGTGGGTGTTACCAAAGATACGGAAGCCGCAAAAGAATGGTTATCTAGGGCAGTCAATTCAGGACACCCGGGCGCCAGAGATAAGCTCTCGACGCTAACCGGAGAGGCAGAAATAGCAAAGGTTGCAGAACCCATAGCATGGTCACGAAGCTGGAATTTTCGATTGCCCAACGACATTCGATTCCAATCTTCAAACGATGAGGTAAACCACGGCAAAACCTACCGTATACAACTCGGCGCCATGAGCAGCATTAGTGGTGCCGAGCAGCTCTGGCACCAGGCTTTCGCCAGCGGTCATTTGTTACTCGAAGGGTTGGATCCTGTCTACCGGGAAGGGACATCCGGGCCCGAGGCCGTGTGGAGGGTACAGGCAGGTAGTTTCAGTTCAGCGTCTTCCGCGAGCGACTTTTGTTCCCGGTACAAGGCCAACCCCCGCAACAAGACTGGCTGTATCGTCGTTCGTGACTAAAAAATGAAACTTTCCTGCCCTTAATCCTATCGCGGGTATGATGCGGCTGACGGGCAACAATACATTTACGCGGTGAGTGCTAGAATTCCCCTATGACAGACGAAGAACTAATTGAGGAAACCGTTCCAACCGAAACAGTTGCCTCAGTTGAATTGGAGCAATTAGCAGATAGTGAACTGCTATTATCGGCCAATGTCGCGTTTTGCTCCAATTACGCAACCCCAATCCACGCCCCCTTCTGCGCTACCCTCCGCCAATCTCATGGCACTACCGCCTTCAAGTTTCTCTTCCTTGTACAGGTGTACATCATCCTTGCAACACTCGGCCTGGATGTAACGTTCAGTGTCGATGTAGTCACCCAATGAGCTTTAATCTGGCCCAAGTCCTAAAGGAACTCGGCATCACCGAAGAATTCATTGAAGCATCTCAGATGCCCCCCTGCGAGGAATGTACGGATCTCGTTGACGCCGGCCTGGATCTATTTGATCGGCCACAACAAATGACGCTGCGAACCTTTGAGGCCTGGTGTGAGATGAAAACTGCCGCAAAATCTAATGGCTTGGAGCTAAATCTCGTGTCTGCGCACCGCTCCATCGAATACCAGTGCGGGCTTATTCACCGGAAACTGGAAGAAGGCAGGTTAATTGCCGACATACTCCTGGTAAACGCCATCCCCGGTTACAGCGAGCACCACACCGGTCGCGCGCTGGACCTTCATGCTGGTGACGGCAAGCCGCTTGAGTCAGCGTTTGAGAACCACCCGGCATTTGCCTGGCTCTGCGATAATGCCGCTGAGTTCAACTTCCACCTCAGCTATCCTAAAGACAATCCGCTGGGCATTGACTATGAACCCTGGCATTGGTGTTTTTCTCCCGGCGACTAAGTAATTACTCGGTTGAACCCTCGGGCGACTTTCGGCCGAATGCAGACAATTTTGCAGAATAAAACACAGACCAACGTAGTCGTCATGGCCAGGTTGATCTGGCTAGTAGCGGTAAATAGTAGTATCGGCAAGCAGATTAAAAATACCAGACGCGATGCGATTTGGCTAAAGTGATCGTCAATGAATCCAATGCGACCCATCGTTAGACCCTGAAGCACAATCAGGAATATCGGCCAGGTCACCACCCGTGTTTCTGACAAAATACCTAAGCACAACACGGTAGCCTGTGGAATTGGTGAACCTGCACTTGGTGTGATCTATGTGCCGATAACCCCTATTTTAGAAAAGCTTGTGTTGGAGCAGCCTGTGCCGGCAAAGCCAGTGAGAGCAAGGCTGCCAGAGTGACGAACAGCGCCGACACCCATAAACAGGCGACCATTCCATAAACCTGGAATACCCCGCCGGATAAAACGGTACCAATCAGTCTACCCATGGCGTTCGCCATATAATAGAAACCCACATCCATCGACACCCCATCTTTGTCTGCATAACTCACAATCAGGTAACTGTGCAGGGACGAATTCACGGCAAACAAGGCGCCGAAAACAAGAAGCCCGATCGGCAGCACCAGCGCAGGCACCATGTCCGCTGTCATCGACAATGCAATCAACGCCGGTATAACAGAAAGCACAGCGGCCCAAATGAAAGCACTTTTCCCATCCGGCAGCTTTCCCTCGACTATCCCTGTTAGGCGCGGAGCAAACGCTTGCACTATGCCGTAGCCAATCACCCAGCTAGCCAGAAAACCACCAACGAACCAATAATCCCAACCAAGATTGGTAGCCAGGTACACGGGTAGCGCAATCACGAACCATACATCTCTTGCACCGAACAAAAACAACCGCGCCAACGAAAGGGTATTGATGGCTTTGCTTTTTGAAAACATCTCAGAAAATTTCGGTTTGCTTTTTGCCTTACCCAGCTCTTTTCTTAAGCTCACAAGACTGGCCAGCCAAACCAACGCTAAAAAGAGTGCCATCACTAGAACGGCATGATAGAAACCTAACCACGTCAGTAGAACACCCCCTAAGAAGAAACCACCTCCCTTCAGTGCGTTCTTGGAACCCGTCAGCAACGCGACCCACCGGTAGAGCGTTAACTGTTCTTTGTCCGGAACCAGCAGCTTGATTGCGCTTTTCGCACTCATTTTATTAAGGTCTTTGGCGATGCCGGACATTGCCTGCGCACCCATCACCCAAGCAACGGTCAACATGGTGCTCGGCACTAGCAGCATACCTAGCGCAAACACTTGCAGACCCAGCCCAATATTCATGGTGCGGTTCAGACCGATTCGTGCCCCCAGCCAGCCACCGACAAGACTGGTCACCACACCAAAAAGCTCGTAAAACACAAACAACAAGGCAACCTCAAGAGGGGAGTAGCCTAGTGTATGGAAGTGCAACACCACCAACATGCGCAGGGCACCATCGGTCAACGTGAATGCCCAGTAGTTACCGGTGATCACCAGGTACTGCCTGACATCAGCAGATAACCCTGAAACCGCCCTCATAAAAAAAGGCTCATTGATTCTTCACGACATTGTTTTCATGAGGCAGACTGCCCCACCATCCGCATCAGCTCAGCGGTACGATTGGCGTAACCCCATTCATTGTCATACCAAACATACAATTTTACCTGCGTGGCATTAATCACCATCGTAGACAATGCATCAATAATACTGGAGCGCGGATCAGTCCTGTAATCAATGGATACGAGTGGCCGCTCCTCATAACCAAGAATCCCCTTCAATTCATTGTCTGCCGCCAATTTGTAAAGCTCGTTTACCGCTTGCTCGGTTGTCGCATGCTTCACCTCGAACACACAATCAGTCAATGACGCATTGGCTAAAGGAACGCGTATGGCGTGACCGTTTAACTTGCCCTCCAGCTCAGGGAACAGGTGAGTAATCGCAGTGGCTGATCCAGTGGTGGTAGGTATCAGGCTCATCCCACTGGCGCGCGCCCGGCGCAGGTCTTTATGCGCCGCATCCAGAATAGTCTGGGTATTGGTGACACTGTGAATCGTCGTCATACTGCCATGCACAATGCCGAGGTTCTCGTGCAGCACCTTGACAACGGGCCCAAGGCAATTTGTGGTGCAGGACGCAGCCGTCACAATAGGGTGAATAGAAGGATCATAGAGCTGCTGATTCACTCCCATAACAATATTCAGCACTCCCTCTTCTTTCACTGGCGCCGTGACCACTACTCGCTGAACACCCTGATCCAGATAAGACTGCAGTACGGCTTTGGTTTTCATTTTTCCTGAAGCTTCAATGACGATGTCGCAACCAGACCAGTTAGTCTCACTAATGGTTTCGTTTCTGGTAAAGCCAATCTTGCGGCCATCAATGACGATGCTGTCGCCGCCGCTCTCGGCATCCGCGTTGTGGTGCCAACGACCATGAACTGAATCAAAGGTAAGAAGGTGGGCAAATGTTTCCGCATCCCCCGCAGGATCATTGACATGGATAAACTCAATCCCGTCCCAGTCAAAAGCTGCGCGCAGGGTGAGTCGACCCATGCGGCCAAAACCGTTTATTCCAACTTTAATTGTCATATGAAGACCGCCTTCGTGTTTAAACTACCCTTGTGCCCGGGCGGCACAATAATCCAGCGACAGCATGACCGACACCTATACCAGCACATCTATACCAGCACACCTCTACCGGTACACCCCTACCAGTACACCTTCGACCATCGCCTGCTGCACCGGGATGAAATCCAAAGAACGAGCGCACGCTCAGAATAGCCCAGCAATCACTTTCCGTACTTTTTTAACTTGGCAGCAATCAATTGCTTCTGTTCTGCAGTCAGTGCTTTTGCTGATGATCGAGATTCGCGCGCGAAAACATACTTCTCTCTAACGACATTCTTTGCTTTGAAGCCGCTTTCCTTGAGGTAACCCCAGGCGTCATCAATCATCTCTGGATTACCACAAAGCAGGAAATGATCCGAGTCGGGGTTTACACCAAGGCGCTCAATTTGAGTGTTTACATAGCCATCATGCTCATACCCCGCTGTTGCCTTTTCCCGAGACAGGCAGAGCCGCAGCTCAAAATAATCGTGCTGTTCAGCATAATCTTTTAGGACATCACCGTAGATGAATTCCGATCGATCTCTAACACCAAGCAATAGCACCACCTCTGGAAAACCACCCGTCTCCAGTTCTTTCAGGATCGGCATATAGGGAGCAAGCCCAACACTGGTTGCGACCATGACTAATCGACCCGGCACTTCTTCTGGCAACGTAAGGCGACCAAACGGCCCTGTGACGTTAGCCTCAAGCCCTTCCTGGCAATTAAACAGAAGATTCGTGGCACGGCCATTGCCGACCTCCGATATCACCAGGTCCATGTGTTGACCATAGAGTTCATCAAAATTGCACAGACTGTAACTTCGCTCGAATTCTCCATGTTCATCGGCGAAAACAAACCGGTAGAATTGACCTGGTTTATAGTCAAGGGAAGTATTGGCCGCGCAGACGAACCTGAAATCTTTAGTCGATTCACTAAGGGTTCGGACACGCTCTAGGCGAACGGTAAACATTAAATCAATCATGGCTGAAGAACCGCTATTATTACACACTTGCTCCTTACTCCTTGCAAGCAGGCCTAAATGAAAGTCGCCGTCATTGGCGCCGGTCCAGCCGGACTGGTGTCGGCTCGTGAAGTTATCCGCCATGGATGCGAAGTCGTGGTGTTCGAAGCTGCTGATCAGATTGGCGGAGTCTGGGTATATGATGAGCGGGTGGAAGATGACCCGCTCGGGCAATCTCCTGGACAAGCGATCCGTTGCTCTCTCTATGATTCCCTGCGCACCAACATCCCTCGGGACCTGATGGCATTCCTGGATTACACCTTTGATTCAAAAGGTGGCGGCAATGATATGTGGCCCAGGTTCCCACACCATACGAAGGTTCTCGAATACCTTAAAAATTTCTCTGACCACTATGCCTTAGCTCCCCATATCAGGCTATCCGCGGAAGTGCACAGAATCGAGAAATCCGCCGAAGGCTGGACAGTCCACAGCGGCGGATTAGATGAACCATTCGACGCAGTGACTATCTGCAACGGTCACTACGCCCGACCACGCATACCGACATTACCGGGTATCGAGCATTTTCAGGGCCACCTGCTCCACTCTCACAACTATCGCGCCCCGAACGCCATGGTCGGTAAGCGAGTTGCACTCTGGGGGACTTCTGCTTCAGGTTTTGACCTGTCAGGAGAGATCGATAAGGTGGCTGACCGCACCTACTGGTGCGGTAGCGCGTTTACCGAACCCACGTCGTTTGGAGCAACCAGAACGGCATATCCCTCACCCTCCGGGTTTACAGAAACCGGAAAATTGATCGTGGGTACCGCAGAACTCGACATCGATACCTTTATGTACTGTACCGGATATCACTACGGCTTCCCGTTCATTAGTGGTGAGATTGTTAGCGTTGATGATAACTGGGTGAACCCTCTTTACCAGGATATCATTCCGCCGACAGACAACACGCTTGGTTTTATCGGCCTGCCTTACCAGATCATTCCATTCCCAATGTTTGAAATGCAGGCAAAATGGTTCGTCAAACAACTGGTATCGGAATTCACCTTGCATGACCTCCGCACCCGCGCAGCAAAAGTCAGGGAAAGATCTGAGCATTTTCAACTCACGGGCATAAACAAACGCCATTATCACCGCCTGGGCGACGAGCAGTTTGAATACTACAACTTGCTGGCGGAACAATGCGGCCAGCCACCCGTTTCCGAATGGTTCAAACAGACCTGGTCAGATGCCAAAAGATCACGAGAGGCAGATCCGATCAACTTCCGCGATATCGGTCTGCCCACGAGGGGACCGACTATTTGTTCTTCTGATCAACCGCTCCCATGAAGTCGATATTTCGCTCTTCATCATTGGGAATGGGTACTTCTTTGATCCGCTCATCGACGTCATCGTATTCGAGGCGCAGTGCACGACACATCGTCGCGTGAAGCTCGTATGTGCAAGTCGTATAGGTCAGCTCCAGAATCTCTTCATCTGACAGATGTTTTTTCAACACATCGAAGGTACTGTCGGGAACTCTGCCTCCGGCAAGCACCAGATCATCTGTATAAGAAAGAACCGCTCTTTCAATCTCATCGAAACACGAACTGCTGCCCCAGCCCGGTATCGACTCAATCTGCTCTTCACTGAACCCGACTGCCCGAAGGGCCTTACAATGCTGGGAGAAGACAAACTGGCTACCCCTCGCAAACCCTGCCCTTGCCTGGCCCAACTCCCGCAGTTTGGTTTCTATTTTCCGGTTCTTTGATCGGTAGAACTGGAATCCGGCAACCGCATGATTAAAACAATCCGGAACCAGAGCAAACACTGTCCACCAGTTACCCGGGGTACCAGTGGCGGTACCGGGATGTTCGACCGGGTCCGTGTCCGCCCCAAATAGAGCATCATACAAAGGCAATACCGACGGGTCCGCGTCAGCGCGGCTAACTTCTCTTAATCTTGGCATAGTGGTTTCCTGTATTTATCCGATTTCTGAATAACGATGATAATATCACTCTCCTGTTTTTACCGAACCCCGATACTTGATTAAAGAAACCTTCATCGAAGGAACTATCCAACCCGGATTCGAGCCTGTCAGGGAAGCATTCGCGTCGCTTTGGAACGAGATCGAAGTTGGTGCTGGTTTATCCGTTTTTCTTGGGGATGAACTGGTGGTTGACCTTTGGGGTGGCCACACCAACCGGGACCGGACTATCCCCTGGCAACGAGACACCCTGGTCAACACATATTCGATTACCAAGGGCATTGTCTCGCTGGCCCTCACGTGCCTCAATGATGAAGGAAAACTCGACTACGACAAACCTGTTGCAGACTACTGGCGACAGTTTGGGGCCGAGCGAAAATTTGGTATTACAGTGGCGCAAGCATTGTCACACCAGGCAGGCGTGTACACATTCCATCCAGCCATGGAACCAGAAGACCTTTATAACTGGCAAAAAGCGGCGTTTAATGTCGCAAGCCAGGCACCGGCCTGGGAGCCGGGAACCGCCTTCGGTTACCACTCAATCACCTGGGGATACATCGCCGGCGAACTGGTTCGTCAGACAACAGGAAAAACTACCGGTGACTACCTTCGAAGTCGGATAACCAATCAACTGGAGGCTGATTTCCATATCGGCCTAACCGGTCCCGAGCAGGAACGGTGTGCAGAAGTGATCGGCCCTAATCACGCAAGGCCACCTGTCACAAAAACGCCCGCACGGGGGGTAAACACCTTGCCAAAAAATGACCCTGCGCTGCCACCGTACCGCGTTGTGAGTTCAGCAGATTGGAGAAATGCGGAAATTCCCGCAACCAATGGACACGGCTCAAGCCTGGGCATTGCACGCTGTTATCAGGCAGCAATCGCCGGAAAACTGTTTTCCTGGGAATCCCTGCAACTTGCTGTAAAGGAAGAGACCAATGGTGAAACTGATCTTTGCCTGGATCAACTCCTTCGAAGGTCAAGGGGCTTTATACTTAACTGCGAACCCTGTTACTACGGACCCTCCAAAATGGCATTCGGGCACGCTGGCACAGGTGGATCAACCGCCTTTGCGGACCCGGACAACAACGTCGCCTTTGCTTATGTGACCAACCAACTACATCACTCCGGGACCGTTAGATACCGAAAATTGATCGATACCTTTTACGATTGCCTGACGAACTAAAAAAAACTGCATTGCACTTTGATGCTCATGACCCTGTTCAAGCGCAATCCCGATTACCACCTAATGAGGATCATCACGAACAGAAATCTATTAGAACTTTCAAGCAGACCCGGTTTGTGGCAGGATGCCGAGTTGCCTAATGGCCCGCAAACGGCTTACCCTGCTGTATTGCGGAGAAGGGGCCAAAAGCCTCTGGACCCAGATACTCTATAAATGCGCAACTATTTCATCAGACGATTTCTGCTCATTCCGCCGACATTGCTCGGTGTCACCATCATTGTATTCGCCATCACCCGACTCGTCCCTGGTGGTCCGCTGGAACGAGCCATCATGGAATCCCAGCAGTTCAATAATTCTGGCGCTACTTCGCAGATGGCAGGTGCCGACATGGCGCTTTCTGAAGCACAACTAAAAAAACTCCAGGAGTACTACGGTTTCGATAAACCCGTACTGGAAAGCTATGTCGACTGGCTTGGCAAAGTTGTCCAGGGAGACCTGGGAAGCTCCTACCGATACAACGAACCGGTCTGGGATGTGATCCGGGACAGATTCCCGGTGTCGCTGTACTACGGGCTGGTCACACTGGTGATTACCTATATTGTCTGTATTCCGCTCGGTGTCCTGAAAGCCATCAAGCACAAAACAGTGGTGGATAACGTCACGTCGATCCTCATTTTTGTTGGCTACGCAATCCCCGGCTATGCACTTGGATCACTGTTACTACTATATTTTTCCGTCAGGCTGGAATGGTTTCCCATGGGAGGCTTCGTCAGTCTCTCCTTTGAAGAGAAAGATACCATCGGCAAGACGATGGACCTGATCAACCATTCGGTACTGCCGCTCATCTGTTACCTGATTGGCAGCTTTGCACTGGTCACCCTGTTACTGAAAAACCACTTGATGGATAACCTCGCATCAGACTACATTCGGACAGCTATCGCTAAAGGCGTCTCTTTCCGGCAAGCAGTAACCCGGCACGCAATGCGTAACTCCATGATTCCGATCGCAACCACCTTCGGGCAAAACATTGTCTTACTGGTGTCAGGGTCCTTTCTCATCGAGACCATTTTTGACATCGATGGTTTCGGTCTGCTCGGCCTGACTGCCATTCTCGATCGCGACTATCCCGTGGTGATGGGCGTTGTTCTGCTGGCAAGTTTTCTCCTGCTCATTGGCAATATCATTTCAGACGTCCTGGTCGCACTGGTCGATCCAAGGATTAGATTCCAATAGACGATGTTGAAGCTGAATCCCCAGACCTTAAAGAGACTTCGCCGCTTCCGTGAAATTAAGCGCGGCTATTACAGCTTTCTCTTCCTTGTCGGCGTGCTTGTCCTGGTGTCATTTGGTGAGCTCCTGGTAAACAGTCGTGCCCTGATGGTGAATTACGACGACACCCTCTACTTCCCAACCTATTCCGGCTTTCATGCGGGAACAGATTTCGGCATGGACTACGACTACGAGGTTAACTACCGGGATCTCAAAGAAAGGTTTGACCTGCAAGGCGGCGATAACTGGGTCCTGATGCCTCCTATCCCCTACAACCCGCTGGAAAACCACGCACCGGGCGGTGTCTTTAAGCCAATGCCACCCTCTATGAACGACAGGCATATTCTCGGGACCGACACCACCAGCAGAGACATCCTGGCCCGACTCTTTTATGGAACCCGGATCGCACTCTGGTTTTCAATCGCGTTTATGCTCGCGGTTTATGCCATAGGTATCACCATCGGCTGCGCCATGGGTTACTTCGGAGGAGTCTTCGACCTGGTTTTCCAACGATTCATCGAGATCTGGTCGAACATTCCTTTCCTGTACATGATCATCATTGTATTCAGCGTCATACCCCAGACTTTCACCATACCAACAAGGATCGGGATACTGCTGACGGTCATGGTGCTTTTCTCGTGGACCAGCATGACGTATTACATGAGAACCGAAACCTACAAAGAGAAGTCCAGGGACTACATCGCCGCCGCCCGGGTAATAGGTGCCTCAAATACGAGGATTATCTTCCGCCATATCCTGCCAAACGTCCTATCGACACTAGTGACATTCATGCCATTCACTGTGGTTTCAGCGATTACAGCTATCACAGCGCTGGATTTCCTTGGATTTGGTTTACCACCACCCACCCCAAGCCTGGGCGAACTTCTGAAGCAGGGGACCGCAACACTCAGAACTGCACCATGGATCGTCATGTCCGCTTTTGGAACCCTGGTTATTTTATTGACCGTGGTCACATTCATCGGTGAAGCTGTTCGGGAGTCTTTCGACCCGAAAAAGTTCACCATCTATCGTTAACTTTTACGGTCACAGCCGCACTAACTATATAAGAATGAGATTTGTTATGAGACTCTTCCAAACTATTTCAACACTCCTCGCACTGCTCGTCCTTTCCGCCTGTGGCGGATCCTCAGATGACGCACAACAATCTGATTTCGAAGTTGTTGATAACACAGCAGAGGTGAAGGCTTACTACGCGGAGCGCCCGGATTTTTTCTCATTTAAAACTCCGGCAGATCTTCCTGGAGGGCTGACCTGGGAAAATGGTAGCCATCTTCCGGAAGTGGGTTCGCCCTCGGCAATAAAAGGCGGCACGGAATACGTGCGCTTACAGGATTTTCCCAGAACCCTGCGTACGCTGGGCCCGGATTCAAACGGCTCATTTCGAGTCTACCTTCTGGATGCTGTATCGATGTCCATTGCTCACAGACATCCCAATGAATTCGAGTATTTCCCAGGCCTGGCAGAGTCATGGTCAGTCGACAAGGAAAATCAAACCGTTTATGTGAAAATTGACCCGAAGGCTACATGGTCAGATGGCGTGCCGATCACTAGCGATGACTTCTTCTTCATGTTCTTCATTAACCAGTCCAGCTATATCGTCGCGCCCTGGTACAACAACTGGTACAGCACCCAGTACACCAACATTACAAAATACGACGACCTGACATTCTCTATATCAGTACCCGAAACCAAACCCGACATGGACTCCCGTGTGCTGGAACTTCGCCCCATGGCTGCACATTTTTTTAAAGAACTCGGCGAGGACTATGTTGAGCGTTACCAGTGGAGGTTCCAGACAACCACCGCCCCTTACCTGTTAGACGATAAAAACCTCAAGAAAGGCAGGTCGGTCACCTTTACTCGCGACAAGGACTGGTGGGCAAAAGACAAGAAGCATTGGCGCTACCGATTCAACATGGACAAAATCCACCTGGCCGTTATTCGCGACACTTCCAAGCACTTCGAAGCATTCAAACGTGGCGACATTGACCAGTTTAGTCTGAGTCTCGCCGAGTATTGGTACGAAAAACTTCCCGACGATGATCAGGATGTCGCGGCAGGCTATATTCAAAAATCGATGTTCTTTAACCAGCATCCAAGACCCACATTTGGTATGTGGATCAATACCTCAAAGGAACTGCTGAGCAACAGGGACATTCGGGTCGGCGTCCAACACGCATCCAACTGGGACCTGGTGCTGGAGAAATTTTTCCGCGGTGACTACGCGCGCATGAGGACATCTTCAGATGGCTACGGAGAGTTTACCCATCCAACCCTTCAGCCAAGAGAGTTCGATATCAACAAAGCGCAGGAAGCCTTCGCCAGAGCCGGTTTCGTGAAGCGTGGCTCTGATGGCATCCTGCAAAATGAAGCGGGCCAGCGACTGTCTTTCACTTTCTCCACCGGGTACGAACAATACAAGGATATCCTGACCATCCTGAAGGAAGAGGCGCTCAAAGCAGGGCTTGAACTAAGGCTGGAAGTTTTGGACTCCACGGCCGGCTTTAAGAAAGTACAGGAGAAAAAGCACGACGTTCATTTCGTGGCGTTCTCTGTCTCCCTGGAAATGTATCCCCGCTTCTGGGAAACCTATCACTCTGACAACGCTTACGATATACCTTACCTGGACGACGGATCAATCAACCCGGAACGAAAGGTTAAAACCCAGACAAACAACCTGGAGGTTCTCGCCCTGCCGGAAATGGACAGCATGATTGATCAGTACCGAGTTTCAGGTGATAAGCAGGAAATGATCGACCTTTCTCATCGTATGACAGAAATTCATCATGAACATGCGTCTTTCGTCCCCGGCTTCACTCAACCCGGGTACCGAATCGGACACTGGCGATGGATCAGGTACCCGGAAGGGTTCAATTACAAACACACACGGAGTTATAACGAGCTCTTTGTTCACTGGATTGATACTGAAATCAAAGAAGAAACCCAGGCTGCGAAGAAGTCCGGCCAACAGTTTCAGCCAGAGATTAACTTCTACGACCAGTTCTCAACGCCCTGATGGCCGTACTTTCCATCAACAACCTCATCACCGAATTCGACACCGACGAAGGTCGGGTAAGGGCAGTCGATGATGTCTCATTCACCGCGCAAGCGGGTAAAACGCTTGGGATCGTTGGTGAATCCGGTTGTGGAAAAAGTGTTACGGCCCTCTCCATTATGCGATTGCTGCCACAACCCATGGGGCAGATTGTTTCCGGCAGCGTTGAACTCGATGGCGCAGACCTGACCCGGATGCCTATTCCCGAAATGGAAAAGATCCGTGGCGCTAGAATTGGCATGGTGTTCCAGGAGCCAATGACCGCATTGAACCCTGTGCATACGGTTGGCCGCCAGCTGACCGAAGCTCTACTGATTCATAAAGACATTACGCCCGACGCGGCAATCCGAGAGGCCGTCGGACTACTCGACCGGGTTGGCATACCCTCCCCTGACGTCAGAATGACCGAATACCCACACCAACTCTCTGGCGGCATGCGGCAGCGTGTTGTTATCGCAATGGCGCTTGCCTGCAAACCTGACTTCCTTATCGCGGATGAACCTACAACCGCCCTGGACGTTACTATCCAGGCGCAGATCCTGGAACTGATCAAGGAACTTCAGGCTGACATGGGCATGTCGGTTATATTGATTACCCATGACCTTGGGGTGATCGCGGAAACCTGCGATGAAGTCGTGGTCATGTATGCAGGTAAAGTCGCGGAGAGAGGCAGCGTGTTCGATATCTTTGATCGTGCAGCACACCCCTACACTCGCGGCTTGCTTAAATCGATCCCGACACTCAACACAGAACCCAAATCAACCCTGAGTGCTATTGACGGCATGGTGCCAGGACTTTTGGATTTACCAGCGGGCTGTCGTTTTGAAAATCGTTGCACCTTCAGTCATGAGCAGTGCATCAGCAAGGCACCCGACCTTCAGGCTGTAAAAGACCAACACCAGGTCAGCTGCCTGCGCTGGCAGGAAATTTAAACATGTCTCTAAAGCAGCCTCCAATACTGAAAGTCGACAACCTGAAAATGCACTTTCCCGTGAAGGAAGGCATCCTTCTTCGCGCCAACAAATTCAATAAGGCAGTCGACGGTATCTCCTTTGAAATACAGCCCGGCGAAACTCTCGGTCTGGTCGGTGAATCCGGCTGCGGAAAATCAACCCTTGGCAGATGTATCGCCCGACTGTACGAGCCTACTTCTGGTTCCATCGAGTTTGAAGGAACCGACATTACCAAACTCAAGGGCAAAGCATTGATGCCCTACCGGCAAAATATCCAGATGATTTTCCAGGACCCAATGGAGTCACTGAACTCTCGCCATACGGTTGGCGATATCCTGGAAGAGCCTTACATCGTTCAAAAAATTGGCGACAGGGCCAGTCGCGCGAAACGCGTGAGGGAACTATTGGATATCGTGGGCCTGCCAGCTCGTTCGGTGACGAGATACCCCTTCGAATTTTCCGGGGGTCAAAGACAACGCATCGGCATCGCACGATCGATAGCACTCAATCCAAAACTTGTAGTTTGCGATGAACCGGTATCAGCACTGGATGTTTCCATCCAAAGCCAGATCCTGAACCTGCTGGTAGACCTGCAGAAGGAGTTCAACCTTGCCTACCTGTTTATCGCTCACGATCTCGCGGTCGTAAAACACATCTCTGATCGGATCGCGATCATGTACCTGGGTAATATCGTCGAGGAAAGTACCGGCGAATCCATTTACCACGAGCCGCGGCATCCTTATACCAAGTCGCTAATCTCCGCTATTCCGGTGCCGGACCCACACCTAAGGGTGAAACGTGAAATCATTACCGGGGACGTACCCTCACCGATCAATCCACCCACAGGATGTCGATTTCACCCAAGATGCCCAAGAGTGATGGAACGATGCAAAATAGAGGCCCCGCTACTGCGCACCATTGCAGACCACCAAGTCTGCTGCCACCTCGACGACCTCTGACACTCTTAGACCAGGGTCCTTCAGCGAGGATCCCTTATCGTCACAGTTCCCTGGGCTATCGCAGCAAGGCGTCCTTCATTGACAAGTTCAATCTGGACCACCGCCATGGTTCGGGACAGGTTGATGATTTCAGCATACGCATCCACCACACCTTTCGATACCGGCGCAGTCAGGTTGATCTTGAATTCAGTAGTTGCAGCCCACTGGCCTTTTTTCATCACCGGATAGCAAACAGAGCCCAGCATATGGTCACTGAAGGCGGACAGCACACCACCATGCATATTGCCAATATAGGTAAGAAACTCGTCCCTCACTTCGAGTTGGCCGTGCATAGTCCCCGGCCCCACCTCAACAATTTTTATTCCAAGATACTCATGCAACCCTCCCAGGCTTGCCTTGGGGCGCATAAAGCTTGCAGCAATTTTCTCGTTGAATTCAAACTCTGGTTTGGTTCTGGTCACATCTTCTCCTTATTTAGGCGGGATAAGGCAACTATGAATTGATTCATCCCCTTGTACTTCCCTGGCAAGTGTTTTGATGGCAAGTTCTGCATCTTTAAGGTCAAAATCATGAGTATGCATAGGCGAAAAATCTATTTCCCCTGATTCAATCACTTTGATGGCCTGTTTATAACCAGAGGAAGTCACGCCGATGGCACCTCTGATTGTCACTTCCTTCATGACCACAAGGTCAGAGACAAAATTATCCACTGCCTTAAAACCCTTAACCCCTGCCAGGACAATCTGTCCGCCAACCTTTACCAATTGCAGGGCATCGGCAACCGGCTTGGTTGCATAGGAAGAAACATCGACAACGATGTCCGCCCCCTTCCCATTGGTGAGACCCTTTACACGATGAACGACATTTTCATTATCCACATCAATCGTGTGTGCCGCTCCATAGAATCGGGCCAGCGCCAGCTTTTCAGCATCAGCGGCAAGACCGGTCACAATAATATTCGTCACCCCCACGCAGCGTAATGCGATAACACTGGCAAGACCTCTCTGCCCCGGACCCATCACTACAACCGTATCTCCGGGCCTTGCGTTAGGCATCTCCACCGCCCAGCGGAAGCCAGCACCCAGCGGATTAAAAATGACAGCAATGTTCGCGGCAATGTCCGGATCAACTTTATGAACAATACTGTTGCCATGCAGGAACATGAATTGCGAATAACCACCCCACAACCCAGGCGATTCAGTGAGCGGTATGTACGAATAGATCTTTCGATCATCACACAGGTGATACCGACCATCCAAACAGGTCGGGCAGTGACGGCAGGAGAGCATGGTCTCTACCGCTACCCGATCACCCTCTTCAACGCCCCATCGGATTGCCGCCCGATCACCTATCTTTGCGATCCTGCCCAGGGGTTCGTGTCCAGGAATAACCGGCGTTGGTGTTCGTAGAACCCCCTCGAACTGTTCATAGTCACTGCCACAAATACCACAGGCTTCAAGCTCCAGTAGAGCAGAGTCTTCATCGATATCCGGAATGGGAATATCCCTGGGTTCAAGAGACCGATCACCGGTTTGCACCATCGCAAAACTTTTCGCCGGCAAACTACTCATCGGGGTCGCCTTTAGTGGCGGTGACCAAAAATTGCGGCAGAATAAACATAAAGCTGCCATTCGCCTGTGCTGCTTCCAACTCACTCATATGCGCCTGCAGCTCGGTTTCACTCATGGTCCCAAACTCTCGAATATACGAAACCATGTTCTGTAAGACAGAGACTCCCCTGCCCTTGAGGTCAACCCCGGCAATCATCTTGACCTTTATATCTTCAAATCCAGCGCGGGCCAGAAGACCGGGCAACTTACGCCCAATGTGTGGTTCCCTGAAAGCGGCTGCGGCCGCTTCGAAAAAACGATCGGCTCGAACCTTTCCCCACGGCTCTACCAGGACAAAACCCCAATCACTATCGATCACGACGATCCGGCCACCATCGCTTAAAATGGAGTGCAACCTGGCGACGGTTCCCTCGAGATCAGGCACATACTCAAGCACATTTTTAATGAACACACGATCAACAGCATTAATCTCATCAGGCAAGGCATCACCCTCCAGATGAAAAAATTTAAGGTTTTCCTTTGTGTTTCTGGACTCTGCGCGGGACATAAACTCTTTATTCAGGTCTACACCAAAAACCTGGGCAGTCGTACGGCTGGCGATTTCTTCCGCCATAAAGCCAGGGCCACAACCAAAATCCAGCACGCTGGTTTTGCCAGTAAGTGCCAGCGCGTCAACAAAGGGTTCCTGTTCCGGTCGAAACTGGAACAGCTGCTCATAGCGGTCCAGCCTTTCCGGCTCAATGGTTTGCCAATGGTCTGTATAGAATGTGTCCATAGTTAACTCTCTCGTACGTGGACCCTGAACGTCATTCATTAACAAAGATTCCCTATTGCAGTCAGGCCCAACTCATCGTTTATATCACGATTACGCGATTGATTGTCCAATCCGCAATGACCATTCCCACTTGGATTCGATCAAATTCCGAACAACACCCCGCTCGAGAATCTCTCCACCACCTGGCTGCAAGCAGATCACTTTCATCAACCCGGGTGCACTGCCTTTGATCACCTACTCGATGGATTCTTGAGAACCTTCACCCCGTCGACACTGGGCGGCGAACTTGTTCGAGACATTTCCTACCGCAACACCGCGTGATACTTCTGTTTTTGATCAGTTTGACCAATGGAACGATGCTTGTAAAAATACTCGAAACGAAAGGAACCAAAGATGTCTTCTGACATACCAGATATCTATCCAGGCCGAGAGCTCGCGCTCATTAATAAGCTGCGCGAAAATATTGAGAGTGTCATCCGCAGCAACAACCAAAGTGTCAAATGGTTATTAGCCGCATTTTTTTCTGGGGGTCATGTGCTGCTAGAGGATGTTCCAGGAACCGGAAAAACAACACTTGCAAAGTCACTGGCGGGTTCGATTGATGCTACTTTCAAACGAATACAGTTCACGCCTGATCTATTGCCTTCGGATATCCTGGGTGTTTCTATTTTCGACCAGCAAAATCAGGACTTCCGCTTCAGGCCCGGCCCGATTTTTACCCAGATACTACTGGCCGACGAAATAAACCGCGCGTCACCAAGAACCCAGTCTGCACTGCTTGAAGCAATGGGAGAAAATCAGGTAAGCATCGAAGGTGAAAGGCATCCTATGGATGAACTCTTCTTTGTAATTGCGACTCAAAATCCGATTGAGTTTCATGGCACCTACCCGCTACCAGAGGCACAGATGGATCGTTTCGCTATGAGTTTTAAACTCGGGTACGTTTCTAAAGAGGACGAAGTAGTGATCATGGATTCCCAAAGATATAAGCATCCGTTGGACTCCCTTACGGCCTGCACATCAATTGAAGACATTCGTCTTATTCGAAAAGCTGCGGCAGACATCCGAATCTCTGACGAACTGAAACGCTACATTGTCGACATTGTTGTACAGACCCGGACTACACCGGGGGTCGCCATGGGCGCCAGTCCCAGGGCAGGAATATCATTGATGAAAGCGTCGCAGGCACTTGCTCTGATGGAAGGCGTCGATTTCGTCACGCCGGATCACATTCAGGAACTTGCCATACCAAGCATTGCCCACCGGCTGATACTGGACTCCGGTTCGCAATACTCTGGCTCACAGACCGCACAGATACTCCTGGAAATTATTCAGGCCATTCCCGTCCCCGCTTAACTGATATGGCCTTTCGCGAACGCGCCTTCCCAACCTGGACACGGTTAACCACTATTAACCGTCGTGCCACGCGGCGCAACTCAGACCGAGGAAGGCTACTGCAAACCAGTACGTTTATCTGTGGTGCTGTCGGGTTAGACACAGACCTTTCATTTGTCTACCAATTGTTCGCTTTACTGCTCTGCACACTGATCTTTGCACGCCTGACCATCAAGGTCCGTTCACCAGACGTCAGCGTCAAACGTCAATTGCCTAAGTATGCTACCGCGGGTGTTCCGTTCGAATATCTTATCACCGTCATCAATGATGGGAATCGTGTCGAACGAGATCTGAAGATCCTCGATAACCCAAAAATTATTCCACCGGATCTAGCCCAGTTTGAACGTATGAAGGAACCAGGGGAGGAAACCCGGAATGCCTATGATCGATGGCTTGGCTTTCACCGTTTCATTTGGCTGCAGAAACTAAATACCGGTATCAGTCTTAAGAATGCTGAAGTACCGGATGTTGAACTACTTTCCCATGCCCAGGCCATTGTCGAGGCGACTCCTCTAAGGCGAGGGCACGTATATTTCGAGTCCACCACCATCCTGCATCCCGACCCCTTTGGCCTGAACTACGGAGCCACGGAATTCGATAACCGCGAACACTTGACGGTGCTACCGAAGCGGTACCCTATCCCACGGCGGTTTGAGTTTAAGGGCGGCCGTCACTTCCAGCCAGGCGGAATTAATTCCACCTGGTCCATTGGCGAAAGTGATGAATTTGTTTCCCTGCGTGACTACCGCGATGGAGACCCAATCCGGAAAATCCACTGGGCGAGCTCCGCAAAACGTGACAAGCCGATCGTTAAGGAGTTTCAGGATGAGTTTTTTGTGCGCCAGGCCCTGATCGTCGATACCCTCGGTGATAATCCTGCGGCGTTCGAGGAAGTCATCTCGGTCGCCGCGAGCCTGCTCATGAATATAGAGAACCTGGATGGACTGATGGATCTCTACTTCATGTCAACCCGACCGGAGATAATCACTGCTGGCCGGGGCTATGCCCAGACTTCACAACAAATGGAAGCTCTGGCCACCCTTCAGCTAACAGACCGACTATCTTCTGACTTCGTAGATCTTCTTTCGCAACACGCTAGCAGAATGAGCGGCTGCCTGATGGTGTTCTCCGGTTTCAGTAAACAACAGGAGACCCTGCTCGCAACGATCGAAAACAGGGGAGTTCAAACCGCAGTATTTATTGTTACGGGGGAAAGTGATGAAACTACCTACCGTGAAGATTTTTACGTTCTGGAGGCAGGGAACATAGAAGCCGGGCTAAAGGCCCTATGAGTCCCAGCAACCCAATCAAACCGCGTTACCTTGGTGGGTTGTCCGCACTCTTCTGGGGTTGGCAATGCGAACTGATCTGGTTCGCGCTACCCATCGCAATCGTTCTGGAAGCTCGTTATTACCTGAACCGACGCTGGGCCCTGACAAAAACAGATTTTTACCGTGTTGCTGACCTGACTGCCATTGGTCTGGTTGCCATGGTACTTTTCCTTTTCCTGAATCGTCAGGAATATCATTTCATCACCACGCTCCTGGCGTGGATCCCTATCCTGTTATTCCCGCTTGTCACGGTTCTGGCCTACAGCACCACACCCCGAATGTCACTGGATGTCCTGTTCTACAGCCTGAGGCGACAACGGGAACCCGTTCAACAATCCTGGGACATGGACTATGTTTACCTGGGCGCATGCCTTTTAGCCGCGGGCCTTAACAAAGAAAGCATCTACTACTTTCCAGTCGTCGTCATTATTTTTACATGCTCGCTGTACCAGCTTCGGTCCCCCCGTTTTACAAAGAAAACCTTTGTTATCGGTCTATGTGCCATCCTCCTGGCCGCGACCGCTTTTCACCACGGTATCCGAAACACGCACCTGAGTATTAAAAAGCAGACAGAACTGTGGATCGCAAACTGGATTTCCCAACATACCGACCCGCTCAAAACACGTACAGCGCTCGGAAAAGTCGGACAACTCAAACTCTCGGACTCGATAGCATTTCGGATCAAGCCGAGTTCCGGGAAACCTGATTTTCCCTCACTATTAGTCGAGGCGGTTTATAACACCTCCTCTGGCACAGAGTGGGAAGTATTTGACCCAAGGTTTAATACGGTCAAACACAAAGATGATTTCACCTGGGGATTTTCTGACACGGTTTCGTATCCCCATCCTGAGTCTAAAATATATCTTGAATTTGATCGTGATAGATCCCTCATTCCAGTTCCGTCACAGCTGGTAGAGCTCAGTGAGCTGCCCGCAACTGACGTCAGTATGTCGACCTACGGGGCCATACAGGGTATCGGTCTGATCCCGGCCCCGCATTACCGCGTGAAATATGATAACGAACCACACCTGGGTGACGAACCCAGCCCGATGGACCTGCTCGTACCTGAGGAACACAGGGTCGCGCTACATCAAGTTACCGATGGGCAGATCCCAGCAGCGCAAGCCATTCCTTTCATTCAGGACTTCTTCTCTGATTTTAGGTACACACTCTTTCAGGAGAATATCGAAATCACAGACGATCCCCTCGGGCATTTCCTTCAAACAAGCAAGGCGGGGCACTGTGAATACTTCGCCAGCGCAACAACCCTGTTACTCAGGCAATTGGGTATACCCTCAAGATATGTCGTGGGCTACGCCATTACAGAATGGAACGATGACATGAAAATGTACATCGTCCGCGAACGACATGCTCACGCCTGGGCGAGCGCCTATATCAATGGACGATGGGTTCCCATCGATACAACACCGCAGCAGTGGCTGGCGATGGAAGAAGACCAGTCTTCTGTTCTGCAACCCCTCTGGGACTTCCTGGGGAACAATCAGTTTCTCTTTGAGCTTTGGTTTAACGACCAGAAACTCGAAGAATATGAAAACGAGCTCTACGGTATCGGGTTCATACTCGCTCTCATTCTCATCTGGCGTATCGCAACCTCGGAACAGGTGATTATTGAAAGAGAACAAACAACTGATTCTTCAAACTGGATTCTCCCCGGCAGAGATTCACCCTTCTTCAGAATAGAGGAACAACTATCCATCCTTGGGTTTCGGCGAGGCAAAGGTGAACTTATGGCCGAATGGCTACTGAGAATCGAAAGGCCGGAACTGCTGCCCATGCTGACTAGCCATAATCGTTGGCGTTTTGATCCGCAGGGTATTTCGATAGAAGAAAAAAAGAACCTGGCTGACCACGTAAAGCATTGGCTAGACTCCGAACCCATTCAGAAAACCTAGCCGTCATACCCACTGAATTTTCATCGGTTATGGTCTTTAACCCTGCCCTAACGTATTCTCACGGCTGACTTCGAGCTTATTGACTATCACTCGTATGGCCTCAGTTATATTGCAACGAACGACCAGCCTGCTAGTCCCTGTCATTTAGTGCCTGGAGAACCTTCTTTATGACTATCTCTCGAGAACGAACATGCGTTCTGTGCTTACGGGGCAATCAGCTACTTGCAATAGAAATGGAAGACCCGATGACCACAAAACGTTACTGGTCCTTCCCGGGAGGCGGAGTGGAAGAAACGGAAACACCAGAGGACTGCGCGGTACGCGAAACACTTGAGGAATCCGGCTATCAGGTAGCCCTCACTTCTGATGCCTTTACCAACAACTATAGGTTCCGCTGGAATGGCAATACTTACGATTGCACAACTCACTGGTATATGGCTGAGTTGGCATCTGAAGAAAAGGGCCAGGTTTATGATGAAGCCTACATTTTGCAATCATCATGGCTAGCATGGCCAAGGTGTCGTCAGCTGTTTTTATTTAATCCCGGGATAGTTGCAGCGCTGGATCACTGGCTACCTATCAATGCCTGATGTGGGGTCTAAACCTAATCGCCAGGCTGGTTAAGGTACTCAGACAGGCCGTATCCTTTACGCTCACCATCCAATGTGTATTCCGTCATCCCTTCACCAATATAAGTGACCTGTTCCGAGCGCCGGTTGCGAAGTGGAATGAATCCTTTAACCACGCCTTCCACATGATGCTGATCACCATTTTCCAGGGTCACGTCCGCGATCAACTTCTTGTGAAAACTGGTCCCTTGCTCATATTCGGTCGATAGCTCAATATCCTTGATCTTCAGAAGCTCTGTTCCTTTATGGAACATGCCACCTCGCCGGTCACCAACAACAGACAGCACCATTCCAAGGTCATCGCCATAGTTACCGGTAATCCAGCGATAAGATGGAACGGACTGCCAAAACCTGGGCCCCCATGAATGATCGCGAATACCATGACCGTTAATATTTATAGTCACTTCGCCCTCAATCGAAAGCGTGCCTTCAACCCGCATGTGCTGCTCAGAATGAGCTCTCGCAAAATCATTGCCATCGCCAGGTTCACCAACGTGTCCATACAAAGGGCCTACTCCGTGGTGAACCAGCTCCAGCTGAATCTTCTTGAAAGGATTACTCTTAAAGGCCTTGCCAGGATCTTTCATATCCCTGGGGTCAAGCATATGGAGCGCCGTCCCATCGTAGGTCGTACGCAGCCTTTCACCCGGTTCCAGGACTTGCACCCGAACGCCACCCGCATTCCACTCGTCGTTATTTGATATCTCAGGTTTCTTGTAATTAAAAAATACGGATCCGTCACTGTTAAACACAATAACGGTCATTTCCGCATATCCCTCGTTAGCCCGGTTACCGATACGAATAAATCCGCCGCGGTTACTTTCTCTGTCAAAGAAATTGAAATAGACGGACTCATTGAAATTGTCTTCAGGACCCAGTGGGTGGGTGTAGTCGTCTTCCGGCTTTATATTTCCAACGATGGTTACCATGCACATCTCCTCAGGGTAATGCTTTCAGCTACTTATGGGCATACTACATAAGAGTCAAGTTCAAGTATAATAGCGCGCAGATTCTCATAGCAGGGTGACACTTGGATATCAAAGCACGCATGAAGGACATCATTGCCAAGGAGGCTGCTGCAATACAGGGGATTAAGGTAACGGACGCTTTTGTAGATGCGGTGAATCTGTTGCTTAATTGCCGCGGCAAAGTGATCACCACAGGAATGGGCAAAGCAGGATACATAGCGAACAAATTTGCCGCGACCATGTCATCGACAGGCACATCTGCTTTTTTTGTTCACCCGGCAGAAGCGGGTCATGGAGACCTGGGCATGCTGTCCAAAGATGACTGCATTGTTGCTTTCTCAACAAGCGGAAAATCCAATGAAGTGCTGGAGATGCTTGCCAACGCAAGCCATAATCTCGGCGTAAACACGGTAATAGGCGTGACATCCCACATCGACTCGCCGTTGCGCGACATGTCAAACGTTGTCCTGGATATGGGGCCTGATATAGAAGAACCCTGCCCAATTAACACCACGCCCAGCGCTACTATTGCGGTCATGTTGGCAATTTCGGATGCCCTTGCACTAACATTGATGGAGTTAAAAGAATTCACAACCACCGACTATCACGCGCGTCATCACAAGGGATACCTGGGGACTGTCACACGGCCCGCAACGACTTACGACGAGTCCTGAACCAATGCAGATAGTCGACCCTGCAGAAATCGCCAAAAAATACCTGCAACGGCTCAAGGAATCGGTTACTCGACTCGAGAGGAATATGCAGATCGTCGGCTTCATTGCCTCCGATGACCGACCATCGGTTTCCTATGCCAATGCTACTCGCAGAGTGTTTACTGATGCTGGCTTCAACTATGACCTCCGCCACGTAAAGCGGCTGGAACTTGAGGCCGAAATCATCAAAGCCAATGCGGATGAAGATGTGCACGGTATCTTTATCTATTTCCCTGTGTTCAGTAACCAGGAAGACGACTACCTGCGAAATCTTGTCCACTACACCAAAGATATTGAAGCAGGCAGCCTATACTGGACAAGGAAACTCGACACCAATGATCGCTCGGCGACTGACAAAGACACCAACAAGAAAGCGCTCATTCCCTGTACGCCCCTCGCTATTGTAAAAGTACTGGATGATATCGGTGAGTACGGCGACGGTGATCTTCCCCTTGCAGGAAAAAAGATAACCATATTCAACCGAAGCCAGGTTATCGGGCGTCCGCTAGCGATCATGATGTCAAACGATGGCGCTATGGTTCTGTCTTTCGATGAACACGGACCTCTCGAGTTTAAAGCTGGAGCTCCAAAGGAAACGAGTCTGGACCGCAGCAGCGCCCTGGCTCAGTCAGACATCATTATTACCGGTGTTCCAGGTTCAGATTTCGAGCTTGTGAAACCAGAAGAAGTTCCTGATGATGCCGTATGCATTAACTTTTCGTCAGAACAGAATTTTACCGAGGACGTCAAATCGCATGTTCGAGCCTTTATTCCTCGTGTCGGTCCAATGACCGTAGCCATGTGTATGCGCAACACCATTCGATTGTTTGAACATTTTCACCATGAGTAGCCTGGATAAACTAAGAGAACAAAACCTTGCGGCCTACCTCGATGCGCTGGCTGCGAAGACTTCGACGCCCGGGGGCGGCGCTGTTGCGGCGGTGGTCGCAGCCGAGGCCTGTTCCCTGGTCGCCATGGTGGCTAACTTCAGCAAAGACGAGACCGCAAAAGATATCGCGGGCCGCGCGCATGCTTCCATCGCAAACCTTCTGGAACTTGGGGACCAGGACGCACTGGCATTTGAATCCGTGATGAAAGCTTTCAAGGGTGAAGGCGACCGATCGAGCGCTTGTGAACAAGCTGCAGGCATCCCGGCGCAGGTCATCGGTATTTGCCTGACACACGTCGAGGATCTGGAATATCTTTCTGCGCAGGGTAACCCAAATTTAATCACCGACACTGCTATTGCCTCACTACTGTTCGATTCAGCGCTGAAATCCAGCGAGCTCAATATCCTGATCAACATGAAAGATTTCGATGCTATCCCGGAAGTCCTGGAGTCAGCGATCAATAGCGTACCCGGCGCGACAAACCGGCTTCAGTTTATCGCGAGCACGATTAGAACAGGCCTCTCGTGAGGCTACCGCTGATCGCTGGATTGATCCTGCTCGGTAGCTGCAGCTCACAGCCTCCTGCTGCTTCCACTTCTGCAGACCTTCCCGCTAGCACGATTCCGGAAACAACAACTTCCGTAACAATTCCTGCCACAACGAAAAAGCGGTTCGAGAACCAGATTGCAAAATTCATCCTGAGTGAAGTCCAGGAATCACTTCCAGGGCTACAAGGTGTCGCGAGAGTGCAGTTTCTCCGTCAGAAATCGGAACAATTTAACCATGACGTGAACCACAATCTCCTGTCCAGCAGGATGTTGATGGAAAAAGACCTCCTGGACTACCTGCTCATCAGCGAAGACATCCTGCTCCACTCGGACAGCTACGCTTCTACCCTGGGCGCACTCAGCTCTCTTGACTGGAAACCTGACACTTACGAACAAAAAATACTTGAAGAGTTAAACCGGATTGACCAAACGATTGCTGCGCTTGCCAGCAACACAAGCAAAGATTCATTCAACCATCATGTTCACATGACCGGGGTCCGCAAAACTACGCTGTATCCTGAAGATACGTTCAACGGAAGACAGACTTACCTGGATCGCTTATCACAGGAAATGGTTAACGCACAGGCAAACTGGTATGACACGTACAACACCTACAGCCCCTCCGAACTCTCGATACTCGGTGAGGAAGGCTCAACTCGCTCGTTCCATTACAGCGCTGACGGCCTGGTTATCAACCTGGACCAGGTGAAAGATTTGCCAGCCTTTGAACTGAAATGTCTTGCGGCGTTTTACGGGTTCCCCGGATTGCAAAGTTTCATTCCCCATCCCGAAGATTCACTGCGTAGCTTCCTTAACCTGCCTGCCTACACGCTCGGTTGGGCAGGTTATATCCTGGATGAGGTCGGCACCAGGGACCTGGGCAACAAGCTGGACTACCTGTACTTTGCACGTCTTCAGTCATCAATGGCGCTTGCCGACCTAAAGTTGCACAGCGACCAATGGTCGATTGACGAAGCCGTGAAGTACATCACCGAAAACACCCCCTACACCTCACACCGAATCACACTGATGCTCGGGCAGATTCAGCAAAACCCCGGTTACTATGCCTCTGCTCTGGGTGGGAAACTCAAGTTTTCTGAACTAAAAAGTCGCTGTTTGGCGGAAGGCAAGAGCTGCCAGGCTGACTTTAATCAACAAATCATTGATCAGGGACCAATACCCTTTGAGGTACTGGAACGTCTGATTTTCTAGACGCTGCTAATGCGAGTGATCGTGACCGTGCGGGCGCGCAGAAAATTGTTCTGAAAGAACAACCAGCTCATCTTTTGAAAAAAATTGCTTTTTCTCTAACAAAAACGTCAGGGCATCGAAGAAGTGAATGAAGTACTGATAATCCCCATCATCCGTACAGGTTCCAATTTGTAGTATTAATTGTTCGCGAAACTCGTCCCAAGTGAACATCCCCTGCTCGCAAAGTGCCCGAGCCATCCCAAACACTCGACTTTGCCATGGCGCATCAAACACTACCTCTCCATTTGCCATCGGCGGGGCGATCAGCCCCTGGAGTTCCATCTCGCTCAAGATAGTTCCCCTGGTACTTCAACGCCGCCAAGTACTTCAACCCCGATCATCGAGTCCCTGGTGACAAGTTCAGCAAGCTGTTCCTCTTTGAGATTCTGGGTCCCGGGTGGCCGCATCGGAAGTACCATGTACCGGATCTCGGCGCTGGAATCCCAGATCTGGATTTCAACATTACTCCCGAGTCCGACACCCATCTCTGCCAAAAGCTGCCTTGGCTCCATTACAATGCGAGATCGATAGGCCGGATCTTTGTACCATTTCGGCGGCAACCCGAGAACGGCCCATGGATAGCAGGAGCAGAGCGTACAAACTACAGCGTTATGTACCTTCTCCGTATTTTCAACCACAACCAGTTTTTCAACCTGGCCGCCTTCAAAGCCAAAGCTTTCGACGATCGAGGTCGCATCCGTTAGCAGCTGTTTTTTGAACTGAGGGTCGGCCCATGCCCTGGCCACTAACCTCGCGCCATTCATGGGGCCAACCCGTTCGCTGTAGCGAGTGATAATATCGTCCACAGCTTCGGCTGTTATCAACCCTTTTTCAATCAGGATAGATTCCAGCGCTTCAGCGCGAATCGCCTGCGGACTTTCATCAGACATTGACAAACTCCAGATAAGGTTCAAAAAGGTCAACACAGACAGCAAAACCCGGCTTATCCCAAAGTACCTCGCTGCTGAACCTGACGGTGTATAGATGCTTTGGGTTCTCTCCCTTGCCATGAGCATTGGTATCGGGAAATACCCATCCATTGTGATGCATAACGATCTCACCCCGCTTTCCCATAACGTATTCGGGCAACCGGGTATGATGACTTACCGCATTAACGAGGGATCTCACCTGATCACCCACGTTGAATTTTGGCGCGCTGCTTATGAGTCGATCACTGCTACTGGAACTTGGTGGTTCACCGAGGGGGTCAGGCGAAGATGAAGGTTGTGCCGCTATCAGATCACTTCTTGACGCACCATGGGCAATGGCGCGAAGCGTAATTTCTTCCTGGCTGACTATTCCGGCCTCTGCCAGAAGCGTTTCAACCCCGCCCAGCCAACGACCATAATAACCATGGGTGAGATATGCTTCAGGATCTATTCGTTCAACCGCATGCCTGAACCGGTCGGTGTTAGACCAGGCCCCCGCCGCAGACCCAGCACCAACCATGGCAAATACTTTAGCCTCCCAGCGATCATGGAACACCGTTTCGGCACCTGACTGGTCGACCTGGCCATATCCCGACTTGCCCCCTAAATCGTGCACCCCTTTCATGACGGACCGCCCGGCTGAGTTTGATCGCTGGATGTAAAATTTTCCCTGCGGTCCAGTATATCCCTGATTTTTTTGTACTCCGCTTCGTTGAGGTTAAACCTGGTGAAGATCAGCGCGCCAATCAAGTAGCAAACCAGGGGGAAAATGGCATAGAGGACAAGCAAAGCGAGTTTTGTCACCTCTGTCTGCTCCTGATTCGGCACGAAGCCTGAACTGCTCAGTACAAAACCCGTTAGCATCAGGGTAATACCTGTCGCGCTTTTAAAAACAAAATTCCACGTCGCGAAGTAGGTTCCCTCTTTTCGCTTTCCCGATTTGTACTCATCATAATCAATCACATCTGATTGTATCGAAGGCGCGACAACCGCCCCGCTACCGGCACCAAGTCCACAGATCACGGCGAGAACAGAAATCAGAATGTCGGAACCCGGCTCCAGGAAGAACATGCCACCAAATCCAAAACCGGTTACGAGCATCGAAAAGATCCACATTGCCTTCTTACCCACTCGCCTCGAAAGTGGCACCCACAGAGGCACGGAAAACACCGAGGGGATCAGGTACAACAGGATATAGATCACCGTCTTCTCAGGTCTCATCACAATATATTCAGCGATGTAAGGCGTCAGGATACCGATGGTCGCCCCACCAAGGTTCTCAATGAAAAACACCACCAGCAAAAGGCTCGCATATTTGTTTTTTAGGACATCGCCGAATGCGATAAAGGGGTTTGATTCACCCCTGCCCTGGTATTCGGGTCGTTCTTTTGTGTTGAAGAACATCCAGATAATCAGCGCGGCCGTGACAACACCCGCGATCACAGAGACTACAAAGGCAATTTGTCTAGGATTCTCACCAGTGATCAGCTGATGCATCGCAACCAGCGCCAATAAAGACCCTGAATTCCAGATCATATGCCGCAGCCCAAATATGCGTGTCCGCTCGTGATAGTTCGTTGAAAGTTCTGCACCAAGTGATGTGTGCGGCACACTAAATGCTGTCATAGAGGTGTAGAAGAGAATGACCGCTGCCGCCATCCAGACGATGACCATTGATTCGCTCAACAACTCAGAAGGATTCCACATCATATAAAAAGTGCCGCAAACGAAAGGCACTGACATCAGCATCCATGGCCTGCGTCGGCCTACCTTCAGATTCGTTCGATCACTCAGGTAGCCCGCGACCGGGTCTGTCACCGCATCCCATATTCTTGAAATTCCAAAGATCAGCCCCATCACTGCAGGAGAAATCAACAGAACATCCGTGGAAAATTTCATGAGGTAAAGCGAGACCATGAAAAACATGAACCCGACACCAACCGTCGGAATGTTGTAATTCACAATGGTGCTTAAGGGCAGGATCTCACTGAGTCCATTGTTACTGTCGCGACTCACCGAGTAGTCACTAACTGTTTTCAGCCATCGTTGAGGATAGTTGCCAGCGGCGGCGTTTAGGCTGACCGCTTCGATAGGCGGTTGAAAGTGCATCCGTAATATACAGTTCAAACAACAGGGACCTAACCGACGGTCTGAAGTTAGAGATAGATTCAGCCAGGTCTCTTGTTTCCTTATCCTGTACTTTTACGGCTATCCCTGTCGTTTGAAACTCCCCACTACTGCCAGAGCTGTCGTTCATCGCGCAGTGCAGGCAAAAATCAGGGTTTTCTTCCAGGTCACGGGTACGGGGTGAAGTGGGCTCCAGAAAGATAAACACATGCCCCTCGCCAATAACCGGGGTGACCGGATGTGCGCGGGGTCTTCCATCCTTGCGAAGGGTTGCAAGGTACGCAACTTTACCGTCCAGCCGCTCCTGGCCGAAAGCGGCTAACGCGACATCTTCTCGTTCAAGAACGGCCCAGTGTGCTGCTTGCATGATATTCTCTGCTGATAATAACCCGACACCTTAGCATGGTTAATCCGTATTGCCGATCAGGTCAAAATCGAATTCTGGCCACTAACAGCAACCGGAGCCTCAATCTTTATGTCGATGATACGGACAAGCTCAGCACGCTGATTCAAGCATCGTTTTCCTTCAGGGACAATGCCTGGTCACGGCATCGCCGCCCACAGGTTCGACATCTGCGGGGAAAACCATCTGGCCATAGCCTCCTGTCACAAACTCATGATTCGTAGAATCGCCATTCTCCCAGAGGATCTGAAACTTATATAAACAGCCTTTCAACAGGGGGATAGAAACACCCATCAACATGATATGGAGTCCACCGGGCTTTAACTCATAGCGTTCTCCGGGCGGCACCAGAATCTCCCCGTGAACCATTCTTGTCATGCCTTCGTCTTCTACTGTCCGGTGAATCATGGCATGCCTTGCACCGGCAAATCTGATTTCTGCAACCCTCATTTCATGAGAGCTATTGTTTTCGAACAAGCCATAGATAGCGGCGCTTGATGCCCCCGGAGGTGTTGCCCTCGACCAGGCCTGCACCACCACATCCGATTTCGCCCACAATGGCAGAGCGACCAGCAATAGCACAGCACAAACACGCATTTCAAAAAGTCATCCTGCAAAGCTTTCAGTATATCCCAACCGAAAAGTTGTAACGATGCCGAGCGACGAACCTTTTCACCTCTTGCCGTGCTACAATTTCCAACTCTGGATTCTGAACATCACTTCACCGCAATGCTTCGAATTGGTGTACTAGCATCTCATCAAGGAACCAACTTTCAGGCTATTGTAAGCGCTTGCCAACAAGGCAGGGTCCAAGCAAACGTCGCCCTGCTTATCTGCAACAACTCTGATGCGCCAGTCATGGTCAGGGCTCGAAAATCAGGCGTTCCAACCGTACATCTTTCATCACTAACTCATTCATCATCTGACGTCCTGGATGAATCAATGCATAACCACCTTGCTGATAAAAATATCGACCTGGTCGTGCTTGCCGGTTATATGAAAAAACTCGGCCCCCGCGTCTTGAAGGCCTACAGCGGCCGAATCATCAATGTACATCCTTCTCTGCTTCCCCGTCACGGTGGACCAGGCTTTTATGGTTCGCGAGTCCACAAAGCAGTCATTGAGTCCGGCGACAGTGAAACGGGCGCTACTGTTCATCTGGTCAATGACGATTACGACATGGGCAAAGCTCTCTTGCAGGAAAAGATAACCGTAAAGGTCGATGATACCCCTGACAGCCTTGCAGAGCGTCTTCACCCTATTGAACATAAGTTACTGATCGAAGTTATCCAACAATTTGCCGCGGGAAAACGATGAATACGAAAATGAAAAGAAAAGCACCTCGACAAAAGAATCCAAGAGCACCTATTGCCCTGATGACCTGCGAATCCGGACGTGCCTTCGCGGAATCCGTGGCATCAAAAATGGGCACAACGTTGCTGCCAACCAACGAAACCTGGTTTGCCTGCGGTGAGGGGAAATTCGAAATCGGCGCTAATGTTCGCGGTCACGATGTCTATATCTTTCAGTCGACCGCAGGCCCCCAGGATGAACGGAGCATCTATGACAGATTCCTGATGCTGCTCCATGCCATAGAAGCGGCTGCGCTTTCAGATGCCCAATACATCACCGCCGTTGTCCCCTATTACCCTGGCGCCAGGCAAGACAAACGCAAGGGCAGAACAAGGGAAGGCATCAGCGCGGGGCTCTTCGCCAGAATGATGCAAAGCGCAGGAACGGATCGTGTGATGACCGTTGAGATCCACAATGATTCCATCGCCGGTATGTTCAATCCATCGATGGCCCATCTGGAAAATGTCTTTCTAACCAGGCAACTCGTTTCCTGGTTGCGCCGCCAGAAGTTAACAGGCGATGTAGTCGTTTCACCCGATGTCGGTTATCTCGAAAGAGCGCGCGCCTATGCGGAAGAACTGTCTGCGGACCTGGCAGCCCTGTCAAAAGAAAGGGATTACTCCAAGCCAAACCATGTGTTCCGTTCTACGCTAATAGGAGAGGTCAAAGACCGCGACGTACTCTTGGTTGACGATATTATCGATACCGCAGGGTCCGTCGTTTCAGCGATCGATGAGTTAAAAAAGCAGGGCGCCAGAAACATCAATGTGGCCTGCGTGCACCCACTATTCAATGGCTCGGCATGGCAACGACTGACAGACATACGAACCCGCGCTGAAAATGAGGGTTGGGAATTCAATATGGTCGGTACCAGTGTTATTTGCCACGAAAACACCCCCCACTGGTACCATACGTTTCACATTGAGCCGCTGATTGCCCAGGTACTGGAGAAGATCAACTCAAGGGGCAGTGTGACAGGGGTACATAATGAGGCTCCTTGACAAGTGCCGCCGATGAACTATCCTGTGCCCCATGAATTCACTGCGCATCACGGTAATCAGCATAATTATCATTGTTCGGCACCGAATGGTGGGTTGATGCGTGAGCAGCATTGAAAAACCCGCCAACGGCGGGTTTTTTTTTGGCTGCTTCAGGAAAAGACTATGACAGATTCAACCAATCCAACCAGTGACAGCTTCAGCTTTGTTGATGCAGAGCACGCTGTGCTCAAATTCTGGGAGTCATCCGAGGTGTTCAAGCAATCGCTTGCCCAGACGGAAAATGGGGCACCGTACATCTTCTATGATGGCCCTCCGTTCGCCACCGGATTACCGCACCACGGACACCTTGTCGGTTCCATCCTGAAGGATGCCGTTCCTCGATATTTCACCATGAAAGGGCGGTACGTACAGCGACGCTTTGGATGGGATTGTCACGGCCTTCCGATTGAACACGAGATCGACAAATCTCTCGGTATGTCTTCAATCGAGGCCGTCGAAAAACTCGGGGTC
>JABJED010000486.1 GCA_018665025.1 Gammaproteobacteria bacterium | reverse complement strand
CATGGCGAAATGTCGAGAGCTTATCTGGATTCAATCTCTGACTCTCAGCCGTTGGTTGTATGGCATCGCAGTTTCCATGAATTGATTGCCAATACGGCCGCCATTAAAGCGATGGGGATCAAAGCGGAAGATGTGCAGGGTCACCCACACGTCAAACTGGCAGAAGGACACTTTTTTGAAACTGGTCTTTCTGTTGCCATGGCGAAAATGAGCTCAGTGTTGTTGTCGGAGGAGCGTTTTCGACGCGGTCTGCAACTAACGAAAAAAATCGTCCATGCCGGTGGCATAACAACCATTGCCGACATGTCCGCCGGCGGTTTTGATTTCGACAGAAGCTGGCCTCTGGTTGCGGAAGTTTTTGGCGATGCGCCATTTCGAACTCTGATGGTTGCCAATGGCAACGCTTTTGGAACACCTGCCGGTGGAGCTAAGAGTCTTGCCCGGCTACAGGCGCTTCAACAACTGAAAGCCGGCAATATTTCGTGGGTGAAACAGGTCAAACTATTTGCAGATGGCGCCTTTTATTCGCAGCTAATGCAAATGAACCCGCCGGGCTATCTGGACGGCCACAAGGGTGAATGGCTAATGGACCCGAAGGTGCTTATGACCGTAGCGCGCCGGTACTGGCAGGCAGGTTATCAGATTCATGTGCATACCAACGGCGACAGAGGCGTCGACGTTGTACTCGATGTGCTGGCCGTGTTGCTCAGTGAGATGCCGCGTCAAGACCATCGATTCACTTTGCATCATGTCGGCTATACGACCATCGAGCAGGCTAAACGAATGGGCGAATTGGGCGCCTTCGTATCTGCGCAGCCTTATTATCTTTATACCTTAGGGGAGAAATACTCTGAGATTGGCCTGGGTGCAGAGCGTGCAGAGAAGATTTTTCTTGGTCAGGAATTCATTAAGGCGGGCGTACCGTTATCGCTTCATTCTGATTTCACCATGGCACCGGCTGAGCCGTTAAAGCTTGCCTGGGTCGCTGCTAACCGCCTTACGGCCAGTGGCTCGGTGCTGGCGCCGGAATTAAGGCTCAGTCGGGATCAGGCATTAAGAGCGGTCACGATTGAGGCCGCCAGAGCGATTCAAATGGAGCACGAGATTGGTAGCATCAAAATCGGCAAGCAAGCTGATTTTACTGTACTTGACGAGGATCCTTATCACGTGCCGATAGAAAAATTGCACCAGGTGCCGGTATTTGCCACTGTTTTAGCCGGTGAAATATTCCTCATTGAAAATTGATTGAGACTAGCGGGCGTCCGGTGATCGTAGCCTCTGAATCAGGCTTGAAGAGTCCCATCGCCCGCCGCCCTGACGTTGTACATCCTGATAGAACTGATCAACCAGCGCAGTGAGCGGTAGTGATACGCCCGCAGCATTGGCGGTTGCAAGGGCAATCGCGAGATCTTTTCGCATCCAGTCGACGGCGAACCCGAAATCAAATTCTGCCTCAGCCATGGTTGCCGCTCTATTTTCCATTTGCCAGGATTGAGCGGCGCCCTTGGAGATGACGTCGACGACGGCATTGATATCCAAACCGACTTTCTCAGCGAAGTGCAGCCCTTCGGATAGTCCCTGCAAGACACCAGCAATACAGATTTGGTTAACCGCTTTGGTCAATTGACCGCTGCCAGCAGGGCCCATTAGCTGGACCGATTTTGCGTACACGTTCATCACCTCTTTAGCGATATTGAAGGGCGCTTGATTTCCCCCTACCATAATAGTTAGGGATCCGTTCTCGGCGCCGGCCTGGCCGCCGGAAACGGGAGCGTCGAGAAATTCACTGCCGGCTTCACTGACAGCAAGTTCAAGTTCCTTAGCGAGCTGCGGAGATGCTGTTGTATGGTCTATGAGGATGGCGCCTTTTTTTAACCCAGCGAGAATTCCTGTATCACCATAGACCACCGATCGCACATCATCATCGTTACCCACACACAGACAAACAATGTCTGCATCTGCTGCAGTTTCAGCGGGTGTTGCCGCCTTTTCCCCTGAAAACGTTTGCAGCCATTGCTGCGCACGAGAATCAGTTCGATTGTAAACAGTCACGCCGAGAGACGTCCCAGACAGGTGACCCGCCATGGGATAACCCATGACTCCGAGTCCAACAAAAGCGACTTTTTCGGTGGTCATTACAGGTCACTCCGCGGCGCCCAGGTGGCGTGAGTGCCGCTGGAAATTTTCTCGGGCAATCTTATCTTTGCCAAGGGCTCGGCCGTTGGATTGGCGGCATCTAGAATCCAGCATTCTGATAGATCGTTGATGGTGTCACTGGTATAGGTAAGGAGGTATCCGTCATCTTCAGCGGTTGAACCGAGGCGAGGCGCCATAACAGTTTCACTGATATAGGTACCGGCAGGAAACTCAACCAGTTGTTCAACGCCGGTGTCTAGATCGTGTTTCACCAGTCCGTCGAAGGCAAACAACCCATCTACGCCTCTGGCGTTGTAAGAGTAACGATGCCGCCGGCCCGCGTGGCGGCCATTGATCATAGGAAATTCAACAATGGAGTCGCTCATCGACAGTTCCCGACATTCACCGGTCTTCATGTTGAATCGCCAGCGGTGCGCCATCGTTTCGTTGGCATTGATACCCAACCTGCCGAGCCCTTTGCGCTTACTTCTTTCTGGCGCATCGGTTCGTTTCAGCCCGGTTGGATTGTGTTGAAAGAAGCCGTCCAAAACAACTTCATCGCCATCCTCATAGGCATTGGTCCAGTGCAGGACGAATGTTGGGTCGGCTTCGAACCACTTGATATCTTGCGTCGTTCCGTTGCGAGGAATGACAGCGAAGCGACTGGGAAGGTCCGGTCGGTAGGTGTTGGAATAGTACCCTTCGGCCAGGGATTTCGGATCCCAGAACAGTGGCAAGTCGTTAAGAATGGCATAGTTTTCCGTGAACGCCATATCGTGTGGCAGTCTCGGACCCGGTAAGGGGATATCAACATAGTTAGTGAGTTCGCCTTCTCGGCTTACCAGGCCGTAGTGCATGTATGGCGCTTCGGTACTGTAGTTAAAGAACAACATCTCGCCGGTATGTTCGTCCAGCTTGGTATGTGCGGAAACACCTTCTGCCGGGAATCGACCATTCCAGGAGGACACGCCCAGGGTTTCCATAGT
>JABJED010000485.1 GCA_018665025.1 Gammaproteobacteria bacterium | reverse complement strand
GAGGCTTATTGAAGTGAGCAGGTTCAGTTGATAGTAAAGCAGTGGATCTGCCACGGATTCACCAACGGCCTTAAGTCCGGCGAAATGGATGACTGCATCCGGTTGTTCCTGTTTGAACACGGTGTCCAGAGCAGCATAGTCCGCAACATCGAGTTCGTGAAAAGAGGGAACCTGGCCGCTGATTTCCGAGATACGATCAACAACCGACGCTTTGCTATTGCGTAGATTGTCTACGATCACAACCTCATAGCCCGAGGTCAGTAGCTCGATGGCCGTATGGCTGCCTATGTAGCCAGCACCACCTGTCAGTAGTATCTTCATCCCAAATCCTTTTTTGGCAAGAGCCTTGGGTGAGAGCCTTATCTAAGTGATAGGCCCAATTGCTGCTCAAGTTCGTCGATTGCCTGATCAGCAGAAAGCACCTTAATTGTCGACATACCAAGGGCTCTTGCGGGTTTTAGGTTTATACCCAGGTCATCAAGATAAATGGCTTCAGATGGTTCGATACCCATTTCTTTACAGGCAAGTTCATAAATTTTCGGATCAGGTTTTCGCATTCCAACCTTGCTGGACTCAATAACAATCTCAAACAGCGACATGATGTCAGCGATGGCCTCGGCTTTTGACTCGGATTTTGCCATCCCAGGCCCGGCACCTGTGTTGACGTTATTGGTGATACAACCGACCGAGCGTGTTTCCTTAATCAATCGCAGTGCCTTAACCATTTCTGGCCGGATATCCCCGGAAAGAAGTGCGAGCACCTGTTTGCCCCTGATGTCATGCCCCTTATCCAACGCTTCTGATGCGAATAACTCGTCAAACTCATCGACACTAATGGCGCTGCTTTCAAGCTGTGCCCAGGCATTGTTGTCGGGATTAGTAGCGTTAATCGAACGGATGATATCCGAGGGGAGGTTGTTTTTCGCTTCAAATCGATTGAAAGCTTCGAAAGGGCTAGAGGTGATTACACCGCCAAAATCCCACAGAACAGCTTTGAACATGGATTAAAACCTGGAGAAAATGAGAATGCCGTACTATACCGGATCTGATTTCAGGTACCAGAGCGGCTAATCGGACTGCTTAGTCATCCGCGACATTAATTTCGAAAGTGGCAGATTCGGGCCGGGCAAGGCCGCGTTGAGATGAAGTAATGCCATCGATCATCAATTGAATGTTTTCCGATTCAGGAAAGGTCTCCTTGACTTCGTTTACCGCGTCTTCGAGCCGTTTCTCTCTCATAAACAGAATGCGGAATGCCTTGCGGACGTCAGAAATTTCGTTGTTCGAATAGCCTGCGCGTTCCATCCCGACTTTGTTGATGACTCTCATTCTTGCCGGGAATCCTTCAGCGATTGTAAAGGGCAACACATCCTGAATAGCTCTTGCCATGCCTGCAATCATGGCTGCTTTTCCAACATGACAAAACTGGTGGATGGCGGATAGTCCGCCGATATTTGCATGGTCACCGACAATAACGTGACCCGCCAGCACCGCGCCATGACTGATGGTCACATTATTTCCAAGCGTGCAGTTGTGACCGATGTGCGAATGCGCGAGTAAGGCGCAGTCCTCACCCAGTGAAGTTGTGGAGTATTCTTCCGTACCGCTGTGAACGCTGGCAAATTCACGTATCACACTGCGACTTCCGATGACTGTATAAGTCACCGTGTCAGGAATGTATTTCTGGTCCTGCGATTGCATCCCTAGTGTCACGAATGGGAAAACATCACAGTGCTCGCCAAGCGTCGTGTAAGGTTCAACGACAACGTGCGATCTTAGTGTGGTGTTAGCGCCAATCTTTGTGTTCGCTGCGACCGTACAGAAAGGCCCTATTTTACAGTGCTCACCAATAACAGCGTCTTTATGGACCACTGCAAGTTTATCAATTTCTATCATTATTCAATTCCTGGTGCGCCGCATTCGAACCTTTAACCTGATCACTTTTAGTTGGGAGGCTACTAACACTTGATCATGGGTGAATTTGCTCATTACACCTCAAGATGAATCAAAGTCAACGTCCGAAGTGGCCATGCCAGTTTGTTCCCTTTTGGTTGTTGGGTGATATAATTCGGAATCCTGAGTCGATATTAAATCAGGTCGATTCCCAAATTAGAATATTAGCCTTTTATGCAAGAATCTAAACCCACAGTCAAACAGCTTGATAGATCGCTGGTTAACCAGCATAGCTTTACAAAGGAAGAACTGATCGCCTGCGGTATGGGTGAGCTGTTTGGACCGGGCAGGGCACATCTACCGATTGAAGAAATGTTGATGATAGACCGCATCACAGAAATCACAGAAGACGGAGGTGTTAAAGGTAAAGGCAAAATTGTTGCTGAAATGGATATCAACCCTGATCTCTGGTTTTTCAAATGTCACTTTGTCGGTGATCCGGTGATGCCGGGTTGCCTTGGCCTCGATGCGCTCTGGCAACTGGTAGGTTTTTTCCTTGGATGGAAAGGTAACTATGGGCTTGGTCGTGCACTGGGTTGCGGTAAGGTCAATTTCAGGGGGCAGGTGCTACCGACAGCAAAACTGCTGCGGTATGAAATTGAAATAAAGCGATTGAGGGAAGGTAACACCGTATTAGGTATCGCAGACTGCAGAGTCCTGGTTGACGGTATACAGATATACACCGCTGAAGATGTAAAGGTTGGGTTGTTTACTTCGCTAGACGACTTTGGGTGACACAAAATTGGGTAATACAATGAAGAGAGCCGTAATCACAGGAATGGGTGTCGTTTCCCCGCTTGGGAACAATGTCCCTGAAACCCTGACGTCGTTGAGGGAAACTAAGTCGGGAATCAAGTTTCAGGACGCCTATAAAGAAATGGGCCTTAGAAGTCACGTTGCGGGTAGCATCGAGATTGACATTGAGTCGATGATCGAAAGAAAGCTTCGTCGGTTTATGGGCGATGCCGCGGCGTTTTCTTACATTGCTATGCAAGAAGCGATTAACGATTCTGGTCTTGAAGAGTCAGAAGTTTCTAATGAGCGAAGCGGGATAATCGCTGGTTCGGGCGGTGCATCCTCTTCTAATCTTGTCGAAGCAGCGGATATTCTTAGGGAAAAAGGACTGAAGCGAATTGGTCCGTATCGTGTCACTCGGACCATGAGTTCCACGATCTCTGCCTGTCTGGCGACGCCATTCAAAATCAAGGGCGTTAACTACTCAATCACATCAGCATGCTCGACCAGTGCCCATTGCATCGGCCACGCGGTTGAGCTTATTCAGTTAGGCAAACAGAACGTCGTTTTTGCAGGCGGTGGCGAGGAAGAACACTGGTCAATGACATCGCTGTTTGATGCCATGGGCGCACTGTCAACGCGCAATGATTCTCCAGCTACGGCATCCCGTGCCTATGACAAAGATCGAGATGGATTCGTCATCGCCGGTGGTGCGGGTTTCGTTGTTGTTGAAGAGTTGGAACACGCAAAAGCGCGTGGTGCAAAAATTTACGCAGAGGTCGTCGGCTATGCTGCAACCTCGGATGGACATGACATGGTTGCTCCATCAGGTGAAGGTGGTGAACGTGCGATGAGGCTTGCCTTGAGTACAGTGGATGGCCCCATCGATTATATTAACGCCCATGGCACTAGCACGCCTGCTGGCGACCCGCCTGAAATGGCAGCGATTCGTAGGGTTTTTGGGGAGAACATCCCAAAGATCAGTTCAACCAAGTCACTTTCCGGTCACTCACTAGGGGCCGCGGGTGTCCATGAATCTATCTATTCTCTTCTCATGATGGAGCATGACTTTCTTTGTGCGAGCGCGAATATAGAGAATATTGATCCAGAGTTTAGTGACGTTCCTATATTGACCAAACGACTGGACGACGCTGGTGTCAGAACGGCCATGTCTAACAGTTTCGGGTTTGGCGGCACCAATGCAGTGCTGGCCTTCCAGAAGATTTAGTATCAGCCGGTTAATCTTTAACGTTTCTTAACAAATACTTAAGATTCGCTTTACGCCTGTTTAGGCCGCTTGTGATTGAATGGTATCTATACGCCTTTCCTTTGCTGTAAACGGCCCATTCCCTTGTGAATTGTTCTTATGAATCGTAACAAGATAGTCGTCATTGAAGATGAGCCTGACATCATGGAGATCGTCAGCTACAACCTGAAACGGGAAGGCTACAGCGTGGTCGGTGTTGATCGTGGTGACGAAGGTCTGAACGTTATCCGCAACCAGTCTCCCAACCTGGTTATTCTCGATTTGATGTTGCCGGGCATGGATGGATTGTCGATTTGCCAACAGATGAAATCTGATCCCATCGTTAGAGATATTCCCGTCATCATCATTTCTGCAAAGGGTGAAGAAAGTGACATCGTCATTGGTCTTGAGCTTGGTGCAGATGATTACTTGGCTAAACCATTTAGCCCCAGAGAACTGCTCGCTCGAGTGAAGGCTGTATTACGGCGAGGTCCGGTGGCAGATAGCCAGAGTAAGGAACGAATCGTGATTCAGGGTCTTGTCATTGACGTAGCACGTCATGAAGTCAGTGTCTCAGGGGAAACCAAAGACCTAACGGCAACAGAGTTCAAAATTCTCCATCAGCTAGCATCACAGCCCGGGAGAGCGTTCACGCGTGAGCAGTTACTGAACAGAGTCGTTGG
>JABJED010000484.1 GCA_018665025.1 Gammaproteobacteria bacterium | reverse complement strand
TTAATGGCAGGGTTTATCTTGCCATCATGACAGTTTTAGCGGAATGGCTCCCGTTCCTGCACGGACGTTTTTTTCATTCAGGCTCTAGCAGTTACTTTTACAATGCGGATGAGTTGATAAGCCGGGGAGCCCTGATCGTCACTGGTCAGGAACGAAAAAATGCGCGAAGGTCTTCTACCAGAAGCTGTGGTTCTTCCGCTGCGCCAAAGTGACCACCGCTCGGCATCAATGTATAACGTGCCAGGTTGGCATTGTCTTCCAGTACGGCGCGCGGCAGATGTACAACATCTTTTGGAAACACGGCGAAAGCGCAAGGAGCTTCCAGGGTCGGTGAACGATGGTGTGCCATTGGCCAGGGTTTACTGAAATGTTCGTGGTACAACCGCAGGGATGAGGTGATGGCTCCGGTGCACCAGTAAAGGGCTGCGGTTGTGCACAGGTGTTCTCTCGAGAACCTTGATTCAATATCTCCGCCACAATCACTCCAGTTCCGCCTTCGCTCCCAGATCCACGCAGCAGTGCCAACGGGCGAATCCATCAACCCATAAGCCAGCGTCTGAGGGTCCAGCCTATGAACGGCGACGTGGCTGGTGATCAGCGGTCCAGCTTCGGTGTTGCGTTTCAGCATCCATGCTTCAGACGCGTCGTAATCTTCTGGTCCCAGGGTCGAACGATCAACGCCGGGAATCAGTGTAAGACTCATGTGGGCACCCAGCAGTTTGTCAGCGTACTCATGTGCAAGGTGCGCGGTGACCAGTGCACCCCAGTCACCGCCATGGGCGGCAAACTTTGTGTGGCCGAGCTCTTCGGTCATCAGCTTCACCCAGAGGTTAGCGATTCGCGATACATCAACACCGGATTGAGTGAGGGGCGTCGAAAAACCAAAACCCGGCAGCGATGGTACGTAAACATTGAATGCGTCTTCTGCCTTGCCACCGAATGACTCGGGATCAGACAGGGGGCCGATCACATCCTTGAAGTCCCAGAAGGTCCAGGGCCAGCCGTGGGTCAATATGATTGGCGGTGCATCGGGGTGTTTGGCGGGTGCATGCAGGTAGTGCAGTTTGATACCATCGACGGACGCTTCATAGTGCTTCCAGCGATTCATCTCGACTTCCTGTTTGTTCCAGTCCCATTCTTCTACCCAGTACTCGACCATTTCCTTTAACCAGGATTGAGGTACGCCATACTGCCAGTCATCGCGACCGATCACCGGGGGCCAACGAGTCTGTTTAAGCCTGGAATTCAGCTCATTCAACGAGGCTTCCGACAAGGTTGCGCTGGTTTGTTTGTGCATTCTTTGCTCCCGTGTAGCGTCAGGTTAGTTCAAATGTTGGTTCAGGAAAACAGCCCTGTGTTATCTTTGTGAAATCGAATTGAAGGATTGAAGGATGCAAACACTGAAAGGAAAAGTGGCAGTAGTGACGGGTGCCAGCAAAGGTATTGGCAAGGGGGTTGCGGAAGGTCTTGGTGAAGCGGGTTGCACGGTTTATCTCACGGGTAGAAGTACCAGTAGTGAGTCACCGCCAGCGCTGCTTACGGTTGAGGCAACCGCCGCTTCGGTTGAAGCATACGGTGGCACGGCGATTCCGGTAGTACTGGATCATAATAATGATGAAGAAGTGCGCGCCCTGTTTGAGCGAGTTGAGAAGGAACAGGGAAGGCTCGATATCCTGGTTAACAACGTCTACCAGATCCCTAGCCCACCGGCTATGGATAAAGGATTTTGGGAGCACCCCATTTCGGTCTGGGACGACCAGTGCGGCGTAGGCCTGCGAGGATATTATGTCGCCTCTGTCCTGGGAGCACCGATGATGGTTCGCCAGGGGAGTGGGCTTATCGTCAACATCTCATCGCGCGGCGGGCGGGAATACGTATTTAGTGCCAGTTATGGCGTGGGGAAGGCGGGGGTGGATCGGATGGCACAGGATTTTGCTGTCGAACTTAAAGAATACGGAGTGACTGCGGTTTCACTGTCACCCGCAAAGGTGAAGACCGAATTCATACTTGATATGGTCGCGCAGGGGAAAATGCAACTGAACGCTGATGCGGCACAGTCGGTACGGTTTTCCGGACGTACCATTGCTGCCTTAGCCAATGACCCTAAAGTCCTGGAAAAAACCGGGGGAATCTACACCGTAATCGAAGTTGCCAACGCTTACGGCGTGATTGATCCTGATAAAGAGTAGCGGGATTAAACAACCCGCAGGCTCTTATCCCTCAAGTTCTTATAGTGCGACTACATTCTCTGCCTGGG
>JABJED010000483.1 GCA_018665025.1 Gammaproteobacteria bacterium | reverse complement strand
TTACGATGTTCCAGCAGGTTTACAAAAAACAATTTAGATCCCGGCTGCAAATTATGGTCCGCGAAATCAACGATGATGTCGTAGCGCTCAGCAATAGACTGCTGCGGTAGCGTGCCTTTATGCTCAAGCCTGTCGCCGTCGCCATCAAGATCAGTCTTGCCATCGAAAGCAATAGCATGCTCAAGGATGTTGCCGTCATTCGCGATCATATGAAAAGGAACACGATTCCATGACACGTCTTGGCCCACTGCGCCCTCGATTTCACCCGTCGTACGACCAGCAACCTCTTCAACCAACGCCACTTTAAAATAACGGGAGACTGAGCCATTCAGGATACGGAAACGATAACTACGAGCACGAACCTCCATCACTGGGTTATACAGATAGTTAGCGGTCAAAACGTCACCGATAAAACCATCCAAATTAAAAATGTTGAACCATAGCTGACCTTCTGAATCGAAGGCTTTGTCTGATACGACCAGGTTTACGTCATAATCACGGTTACCCCATGCCATCGCGTCACCCGACGGGAAAGCCAGGTTAACCCCATCGTGTACAGATTCATTACCACGGTCTTTACCGCTGTAGTAGTTCATCATCGCCGCATTGCCTTTATAGACATTCTGCGCGGTGAAATCGAACATATGGTCATGGAACCAGTGCGTACTCATAATCTCGCGATGATCACCACGGATATTGATCAGGCCGTTTTCACAGGTTTTCATCCCTGGGTTCAAGTCATTAACATACAGCGTCTCACCCGGAGCACAAGCATATGAAGCCTTTGGATCTTTCGCTGTGGTGTTAATGGTGTCGTAGCCGGCGATTTGCATCGGCCATCTATAATCATAGTACTGACCAGGAAAGAAGAAGGCATTGGCAAAGCCATCGCTCTCTGCCGGATTATGACCGTTGTGCTCATGCGTACTAATGGTATGCATACCGATACCACGATTGGCAGTCGGGTCAATGGGTAGCGCATTATAATGACGGAGGACCAACGGCTCACCCACCCGCGCCATCAACAGTTTAAGGGGAAAGGTCCCATCCCAGGTCCACAGACTCTTATGATCCTGGATAGGCAAACCCGGGTGGAATCTTGGTTCGATACCTTTCGTGCCACCCTCAAGGTAATACAGACCACCCGGACCAAATTCACCTTCACGGTAAGTATGCATTTGCAGCTCATTACGAATGCCCCCGTTTATGCGGGCGCCACCTTGCAGGGTCTTAACGTATGCTTGAGGAAAAAACTCATTCCAGCGCTGGTGTGCCCAGCCCTGTCCACCTGGACGTCCTTCCATCGGTGCATGATCGAGGGCACGCTCTAGAAAGCCTTCAATGGCTGTGGTCCAGGGGTTTATATCAATTGTGTTGGAAAATTCAGTCGGATACGGAAAAATGCCGGCCTGCGCTAAAAAGCTATCTAGCACCGTAGTTTCAGGCGCACTTGCTGTCGATGAGATTGGATCCTGATAGGGCGCTGGGCCGGTTGTAGGTAGTGGGAATGGAACCGTACCGGCAGACACTGTCGGGTCCAGCTTTTGCGGACCAAACTCTTCAAAGCGCAAAAATGGTTGGGTAAACGGTAACACGCCAAACATCGGGCTGGCTGCACCACCTGTCGGCACATCATATTGACCACCGATACCTTCGGCCTGAATGCCATTGGTCAGCGAATTATTGAGCCCAGGATCACCATGTTTATGATTTTGAATCTCAAGGGCCCCTTCCATGGCCGGTATGGCATCCACCAAACCATCGCTGCGTTCTTCACTAACGATAGGCCCCGTGAAGGCAGATAGATCGTCTGCAGGTGGTGGCCCAATATAGTCTAGTGCCTGCGTGTTCTCCGCACTCTCAGTAACGTTTTGAGCAGTAGCGTTTTGAGCAGTAGCGTTTTGAGCAGTAGCGTTTTGAGCGATTAACGTTTTGGCGCTGACTTTAGCGCTTTTCTTACTTTTCATGTTCTTTTCACTTTTTGCCAACGCCGGGGCTGACACAAAAGCTAAAAGAAGGCATATTGATATTATTCTCACTTGTTTATTATTTTTAGTTTTCACGATATTTTACCCTTTGCTTTGCTTTAATTAATTTCAGCTTTTTCCAAAGCTCAGACTTCGCTAGTCGATTCACCTAAACCAAGCTCAACAACTCAATAGAACTTTCAAATTCGACCTAATCCGTTATATCCGAATAATCCTCGCCGAGTATTAATCGATCATCTCTGACAAAGGTGGATTAAAAATGTTGTCCACGAGTTGGATTGTATTTTTTCTAATCGTATAAAGCAGTGTGTAACTGTTATTGCTTTGTCTGCGATTGTGGGGGGGTGTATACAGTTGTGGAGTTTTTGCATGAGTTGTTGGGATTTTATGTTTTTCGTGAGTAAATATTTACTCACATATGTAATATCTTTGTAATATCACGATATTATTATGACATCAATAACAACATCAACAATCACGCACTGCCTGGCGGGGCGCAGTGTGCTGATTTAGTCTTAGAATTCGCTCTCGATCCAGCCAGCTTATTGTTCCGTATCGACAAGTTAACGGCCGGTGGTGGAAAATTACGCGATGAATACCTCCGGGCGACACGGTTTCCCGCGCCTGGGCGACCCCTGAAATCATTAGCTATGCGGTATGGCTTTACTATCGATTCAACCTCAGCCATATGGATTTAGAATATCTATTTGCTGAACGTGGTGTCCCGTAGTGATGAAACCAGCAGACTTTGGTGTCACAAATTCGAACCAAAGTATTCCAGAGACCAGTGATGATACTTCGCTGTATGCTAACCATCGGTCAGCTCAATCATATGAACCGGCCCGGGTGCACGAGCAAAGGAGGAGTGATGTGACATCCCGAAGCTTCAAGCCGACTGATCAGGCTCAGCGGTTTCTGGATGCGCTTGATGAATGCAGTAGCGGTGTATCCTGGAGACACAGGGACCCCCAGGGTTAGATTCAATAAATTCAAGAAACTCAAAAAATGGCAAAACTACCCGAGGCTTTGGCAATCAGTTTTCCACCAGAGTGAATCTCACTTTCAAGAATAGCAACACGCTTACCGCGCTTTATTACTTGAGAATGACCAATCAGATCCGAATGACCCGCCGGTCTCAGATATGTGATCTTTATTTCAATCGTCGCACAGCGCTCTTCTTCGGGCAGAATGGATGTTAACGCCCCCCCCATACTATTGTCCGCAAGCGAATAAATCACTCCGCCGTGCACGACATTGTTGGGATTTAGCAGACTTTCGCTAAACGAAATCGAACAGGTACATTGCCCATCGTCTTTAGCGTCAACTTGCATGCCAAGCAGGTCCGCGAACGGATGAGCTGGTTCAGTCTTATTCATTACATATCCTCAGTAGCTTAATCGATAGCGAAATTTGACCACAAGGCGGTCAACCACCGGTTCTGTCAGGGCATCCCTGAACAGGTGATCGAAACTATCGTCGCCCCGGTTGGGCAGATTGCTGCCTCTGGTGTAGACAATAAAAAGATCCGACAAAGGTGCGATCTCCCATCGATATCTCAGCTGCGCTGTCAGGCGGCTGATCGTAAAGTCATAGTCCGGCCCGGCAATTCCATTAGTCAGCCGCATCAGATCTCCATCACCATCAGGCACGCGGTACAGGTTCTGCGCATTTGCCTGAATACCTACCCACTGCATCGAGAACCTGAGTTGCTGTTTCGCCGTTAAAAATAATTCTGCCGCGACACTTGGCTGCCACTGCCGCGCATCGTAAGTGCCAAGAACATTGCTATCAAGATGAATCAACCAGTCGTCTGTTCTTCTGTAGATGAAATCAAGATCAAAAGACAATCTATCCACCGGCTTGTAGGTGATCCCCCCTTTCGCGGAGAAAGTCACGCCACCTAACTGTTCAACCATGGCGCTGGAAGCAAAACTGGCACTGATTTTTCTGCTGGTGTCCGTGCCGTACTCGAACTCGAGAATACCTCCCGGTGATGTCCGGTAGTCGCCATTTCCCTCGGTCGTTCGATCATCCCATTGCGCCGGTCTGTATAAAGCGGTCGTCGTAAACTGATTGCTGTTTTCGAGCACCAGTGTATTCCTGTAATAGATCGAACTGCGAACCACCCGGTCATCCGTATTCGTCTCGTGTGAGAAGGTCAGGCTTTGGATTGTTTGCCTATACCTGGGGTGATCTGAATTCGTGCGATTGTAGGTGTACCGGTAGGTAATGACATCGTTTCTACGTATGAACCCCAGATTGTTTATTTCAAGCTGATCATCCAGGTAATCAAAACTGAAACGATGCAACCGACCTTGCCTCGGAATATAGTTGACGTCAAAGTAACCCCCTTTGCCTGTCTCATCTGAAACGTCACTATAAAGTAACTGGGCATCCCAGATGACCTTGCTATCAGGTGCACGGTAGTGCAGATCTACACCATGGGTAATAGCGTCTGAATCAGGGTATCTCACGACGGTTGACATGAACCCCACAGCCTTGCGCCCGCTCGTATCAGCCTCATACAAGGCCCGTATCACACCAAAGTCTCTACCTGACTGTTGCAGGTTAACCTTGCCCATGTCCGCGTCCATTGCCTGAAAAACCACGTCTTCTTCCGACGCCCACAAGGTGCCGTATCTAAACGCGCCTTTCTGGCCAGTGACCTTAACCGCTCCCTGCAGTTCACTTCGCTGGCTCAGTTCAGTATCAGCAATGGACAAACCTTCAGGTATGTCAGGTGAACGAGGAGCACCACCGATCCTTCTCGTATTAAGCATGGCTGTAGGTTGCAGGAAAAAACTATTTGGTACACTCCTCGCTCCTTTGCTGGCATCTGTACCCCGAATGACTGAACGCGGTGAGGTGATAAAAATTTCACTCCCCTCCAGGAAGAAAGACCGCTTCTCTGGAAAGTAGGTCTCGAAAGCAGTCAGATTCACAATCACATCGTCTGACTCAACGGCACCGAAATCAGGATTCAATGTTGCCGTAAACTGCAAATCGGTTGTTGGTCTCCAAAACAGGTCCGCACCGGTTCGATATTCAGTATCACCATCAATCCTGTCATGTGTTACCGCGGTAAACGGATAGAAAACCAGCTGCCGGCCGGGACTGACATTACCCAGTTCCACCGGTTGAAAGCTGGAAATGAAATCTGGCTTGCTTTCGGGTAATTCGGGCCAACCCCATGTTTCATCGATGTGAGCAACACGACGCGTGAGTGCGAACGCCATATCCCTCGGCCCGTCCTGCTCAGGCATTGCCATCATCGACCAGGGCAAAAACATTTCAACCTGGTAACCGTTCGGCGAAGGTCGTGCCGCCCCAAACCAGGGACCATCCCACAAACGACTTAACTGACGTTCCGGTAACAACGTTCCATCATTCAGCGTTCCACCGAGGTTGACACCAAAGTAGTAGCCATAGAGTCCTTCTCCTGTCGGATCAAGATAAAAATTGATGCCATCGCGGTTAACCTCCCCGTCTCGAGAACTCAATCTGGGTAGTAAAGTCTCAACTGGCTGCTGGGCCTGCGCACCGATGTACAAACCCTCTTCCGTATAGAAGATACGAGTGGTGGTCGGATATCTGGCTTTTTCCAGAGTATCGGGTGCAACAACGGACATTGAGTCATAGCCTTCTAACCCGGACCAAACGGGTTCATCTAATATGCCATCGATGATAATTTCAGTTGACGGCAATGCTTTAGCTGCGATGTGAAGAACTTCAGCAGATTGGGCTTTAATACTGATCAAGACGATTGACGCGATCATCGCTGCTCGAATACTCATCGATGCTCCCTAAATTTTGTCCCAAATCCAAAAATAGACAAATCGACATACTTTGTCTACTATTTTAACCATACACTTGCCACGAGAACACCATGCAAACCATTCGGCCCGCGACCCGAAACAAAATACTGTTAGCAGCAGAAGCGCAGTTTTGCCGCTTTGGACCCAAAAAAACGTCCATGGAGGAAATCGCAGAGAAAGCCGGGCTTTCGCGCGCAACGTTGTATCTACACTTTCCCAGTAAACCCGAGTTGTATAAGACACTACTGCGGCGGGTAACAGAGAACTTCATCCAGGAAACCGAAATGCTGATAAGCGAGAACAGACCAGCACCGGTCAAGTTCAGGCAACTCGTTGAGCTCACCGCCAGCACTTTTTCAGAAAACCCCCTGTTGCTTGCAGCGCTGACAGAAGATCAGAACTTTTCCCTGACGCGCTATGCAGAACCTGTTATGAACGATTATCGAGAACAGATTCTAGGCGCCATAAGCCGCATCCTTCTGCAAGGTGTTGAAGAGCAGAGCGTCAGGGAGATTAACGTCGAAGTGACGGCATACCTGCTATATGAACTGGGTACCCGGTTGCTTGTAAAGGCGTTGAACGGTTCATCTGATTTTCCGCTAAAGACCACACTCGACGCCATGGACAGCATCGTCGCTATGGGCATCATCAACCAGGAAACAAAAGAAGAATCTCTATGAAAACTCAAGCCGCTATCGCTCATGCCAGCAACAGGCCATTTGTAATTGAAGAAGTGGACCTGAATGATCCGAAGGACGGAGAAGTCAGGGTCAAGATATCTGCCTGCGGCATTTGTCGCAGTGATTTGAGCGCCCTCGAAGGAAAAGAAACCGTCGAGTTTCCGGTTGTTCTTGGCCACGAGGCCGCGGGCACCATTGAAGCTGTTGGAAACGGCGTATCCACCCTGAAAGAAGGAGACACAGTTGTTCTTTCGTGGACCCCAGCATGCGGTACCTGCCCCGCCTGTATCCGGGGCCAGGTTCATCTGTGCGCCGGGATTAATATGACAACCGGCAGCCAGGGGCCTTTGTCACTGGGCGGCGTTACCCTGGACCGATTTATGGGACTGGGCGCTTTTTGTGAACACGTCGTTGTGCCACAGAAGATGGCCGTACACGTCCAGAGTAGCCTTCTTCCTGAGCACACCTGCCTCATTGGCTGCGGCGTGACGACAGGATTCGGCGCCGCGGTAAACACTGCCGGTATCCGCTGGGGAGAGACTGTTGCTGTCCTTGGGTGCGGTGGTGTCGGTCTTGCCGCTATTCAAGGAGCCAGAATAGCGGGTGCTTCAAGAATCTTTGCCGTTGATCCCATTGCAGAACGGCGAAACGTCGCAAGACAGGTAGGCGCCACTGAAACCCTTGCACCAGAGGATGTGCCTAAGCAGATTATCCAGATGACCGCAGGCGGCGTTGACTGTGCCATCGAATGTGTCGGCAGTATCGCCACTATGCAGGATGCCTTCCATATGATTCGCGACGGCGGGCGCGCAATTGTTGTCGGCCTGCCTGCGTTTACCGAAAAACTCGATATTCCCGCCATCATGCTGCTTCGGGAAAAGAAGCTCACCGGTTCTATTTATGGCTCGTCCTCTCCGCACATCGATTTCAATAAAATTGCAGCGCTGGGTGAATCCGGAACCCTGGACTTCTCTGCACTCGTGGACAAGACCAGACATTTTTCCGAGATCAACGAGGGCTTCGCAGAAATGCGCGAGGGTAAACTGACCCGGGTTGTTTTGACTTTCTGATCGTTTCAATATGGTTAACGAGAAGTTCACACCAACGGCATAGAGCCACTAACAATCGGGCAGTTCAAACTTCATCGTCATTGCAGCAATATCTTCGGCGGTAATCAGCACCGAATAACTGAACCATGATTGAACACTCGCGATCTAGCCGAACCCCCGATGCCTTATTTGCCCGTGTAATTCGGCGCACGCTTCTCAATAAACGCCATCATCCCTTCTTTCGCGTCACTGGTTTTTGAGCACATCAGCTGGTTACGATTCTCGATAGCCATAGCCGCTTCAAGGCCCGCCGCATCAATCGCCATGTTGAGACCTTCCTTGGTAAGCCGAAGACCCATGGGAGAAGTCGTCAGCATTTCGTCGATATACGACTGCGCCGCGGCCTCTAATTGATCATCAGGTACGACTTCGGACACCAGATTAGTCGCCAGCGCGCGATCTGCGTTAATGAACCGACCAGTGAGCATGAGCTCCGAGGCAACAGAGGTGCCCACAAGCCTTGGAAGAAAGTAACTGGACCCCATATCGCACGCCGACAGGCCAATTCGAATAAACGCTGCATTCATTCTGGCGGACTCACCCGCGACCCTGATATCCGAGGCGAGAACAAACGAGAAGCCACCACCACACGCTGGCCCCTGGACCAGAGAGATGATCGGTTGCGGGCACCGGCGCATGCGAATGTAAACCTCTGCCAGATAACCCTGAAAGCCCATGCCACCACCGAACGGCAATTCGTGGGTTTTAGACTGGGATGCCTTGATGTCGAGACCCGCGCAGAACGCCCGCCCTGCGCCGCGCATCACAACAATCCGCGTATCCTTGTCTTCAGCTAGCCCACCGAAGTAATCACGAAGTTCAGTCACCATTGGCGTGGTGATAGCATTCAGTGCTTCGGGGCGGTTCAGCGTGAGCCAGTCAACCTGACCACGTTTTTCGATAACAATTGTTTCGTACTCTGACATGGACTATTCCTTTTTTTATATTGTCAAACTTGCCAATAAGCTCATCTGTATCTTTCCATGTAATCCTTCAACATCCTGTAACTCCGAATGCCAAACCAGGAAAAAAATTCCCCATCAACCAGCGCTCCATTAAATCCTCTACGCTCAAGCCCTTCAATATGCCTCGCAAACGGGAAGGGCTCTGATGAAAATAAGTAACAGGTGTCCGCTTCCGGCAGTCCACTGCCGGTTAGTTCAGGGTATGGCTTACTGTAATCCGGAAGCAATTGTCCAAGGCCGGTTTTAATTAGCACAGAGCCGATAAAAGTACTTCGGCTGATCGTCATCCAGGGGTCCTGCCAGATCATGTACTGGACCCGGGTGACATCTTGTATCGAACCCATTGTTTGCATCAAACCTGGCAGGTTGTCCCAGCCGGTAAAATCCAGATTCGGCATGGCTGCCAGGGATTGCCATTCAGCGGCCAGTTTCTCGAGTTTTTGGTTCTGTAGCTTACCGGCCAGCGTCTGAAGATCATCACCGACTGCACCAACTGAAGTGATGTGGGTAGCATGCCAAGGAAAAGGGCAGGACTCTGCCATTGGCAGCGTGTTTTCTTCACGATCCATGACTACCAGATCAGGTTTTAGCTGATGGCAGCTATCCCAGTTAACGCTTTTGGTGCCGCCGACAACCGGGATGTTAAGCACAACTTCTTCAGGATGTATACAAAATCGGGTACGCCCGACGACCTCGACACCGCACTCAACCAGTGTTTCAGTAAGGCTTGGGACCAGCGAAATAACTCTCAACTATTTTACATTCTCGTGGTTGTAGGGACAGTGGCGGCAGGCATTGCCGCAACAGTTTCCCCTGACCAGGTGAAAGTGCTCGGTCAGCACCATCAACCCGTCCTCAAGATAGTAGTGCTTGCCTTCGACCAACTCCTTGATGGGCCAATTCTCGACATCCGACATTTAGGTGCTTCGTCGGTATTGGCCGCCGACTTCAAAGAAGGTATCAGTTAACTGACCCAATGAGCAGTGTCGAACTGCTTCCATGAGTGCCTCAAACCCATTATCGCCTTCTGTCACCGCAGACCTCAGACTATCCAGCGCTTCACCGGCGGTCGCGTTATGGCGCGCCTGAAAATCATGAAGGCGTCTAATTTGGCTCTGTTTTTCTTCCTCGGTGGATCGGGCAAGTTCTATGGTGGTTTCTTCCGGCTGGGTATCCGGCTGGAACGTATTGACACCAATCAGGGGCAGGCTGCCGTCATGCTTGAGCGTTTCATACCTCATGGATTCTTCCTGAATCTTGCCACGCTGATAGCCTGTTTCCATCGCGCCCAGTACACCGCCGCGATCAGAAATACTTTCAAACTCTCGAAGCACCGCTTCTTCCACCAGATCAGTCAGTTCGTCTACGATGAACGCGCCCTGGCTTGGGTTTTCTGTTTTTGTCACACCGAATTCACGGTTGATGATCAACTGGATCGCCAGCGCCCGGCGAACAGATTCTTCCGTAGGCGTCGTGATGGCCTCGTCGTAGGCGTTGGTATGCAGGCTGTTACAGTTGTCATTAATCGCGAGCAGAGCCTGCAAGGTTGTCCGAATATCATTGAATTGCATTTCCTGAGCGTGCAAGGATCGACCTGATGTCTGGATGTGGTATTTCATCTTCTGGCTTCGGTCATTGGCACCATACTTCTCACGCATGGCGACTGCCCATATACGCCTGGCGACTCGACCAATAACCGTGTATTCCGGATCCATCCCATTAGAGAAGAAAAATGACAGATTAGGTGCAAAATCATCGACGCTCATTCCGCGTGCCAGGTAGGTCTCAACAAAGGTGAAGCCGTTGGCCAGCGTAAATGCCAACTGGGAAATCGGGTTCGCTCCGGCTTCTGCTATGTGGTAACCAGAGATGGAAACCGAATAGAAATTTCGAACTTCGTTATCAATAAAGTACTGCTGAATGTCGCCCATCATCCGAAGGCTGAATTCAGTAGAGAAGATACAAGTGTTTTGTCCCTGGTCTTCTTTCAAAATATCGGCCTGAACTGTTCCACGGACGTTCGATAGTGCGAAGGCCTTTAACTCTGCTGTTTCTTCATCACTCGGATCACGACCTTCCCTGTCATTGAACTTATCGATCTGCTGGTCGATTGCGGTATTCAGGAACATGGCCAGAATAGCTGGTGCCGGGCCATTAATAGTCATTGAAACAGAGGTGCGGGGGTCACAAAGATCAAACCCGCTATAGAGCACCTTCATATCTTCAAGCGTCGCAACAGAAACACCAGAATTACCAATCTTGCCGTAAATGTCCGGGCGTACTGCAGGATCAAATCCATACAGGGTGACACTATCGAAGGCGGTGGACAGGCGTTTTGCGTCAGAGTGCTCAGAGAGCTTCTTGAGCCTGCGATTGGTTCTGGCCGGATCACCCTCCCCGGCGAACATTCGCGCCGGATCTTCGCCTTCACGTTTAAACGGGAATACGCCAGCGGTGTAAGGGAATAATCCCGGCAGGTTTTCCCGTTTCAGGAACTTCAGGATCTCGCCGTCGTCCTCATACTGGGGTACAGACACCCTGGACACCCAGTTACCGGACAAGGATTCACTGCCCAACAGGGTTCTGATTTCCTTGCCGGAAGATGTTGTTTCAACTCGCTCTTTACCAATATAGCTTTCCTTGAGTGCTGACCAGTTTTCGAGCAGGTTGCGGTTCTCTCCCGTGAGTTCATCGTTTCGTTGTTCAATCAACACAGCAATTCTTTCATCGGATTCACCCAGCATTCGCTGGGTTGATTCCAGCTGCTGGCGTTCCCTTGCGGTTCGCGCCTGGCTATTGGCCTGCGCAAGGTACTCGCGCACTGCTTCGGCAATTTCGGCCAGGTATCTGACCCTGCTTGAAGGCACAATGACTGATC
>JABJED010000091.1 GCA_018665025.1 Gammaproteobacteria bacterium | reverse complement strand
TTGTGCCGTTACCGTTGTTTGATACAAGCGCATCACACTATAACCGCCTTCTGCTAGCGCTGGCGGAGAGCAAGCACCGCCATAAAATATCTTTTATTCAACCTTCAATGTCAAAAAACCCTTTATACTAGCAAAACTTGTGGGTTTCTCGAACAGCGTGAATATATGCCAAAAAAAATGACGTCGACCAAAGACCCTACTCGTAAACCCGGGGTCGCGCGCCACCGAGAGATTATTGAGGCAGCGGAAGCACTAATACGAGAAGGTATTTCGCCACGCGATTTGACCCTGCAGGCAGTAGCAACGCAGGCGAGCGTACCGCGGGTGTCACTCTATTACTTCTTCTCCTCGATTGAGGCCTTATTGGAAGTACTCTATCAGAGAGCGCTGAACAAAATGATTGGCGAGCTAGGCGAGATACCAGACACTAGCGAGTGGCGAGTATTCATCGAAAGCGTGCTCGATCAAACGCGCAAATTTTATAATACAAACCCGCTAGAGATGGCGTTGGTTCTTTCACCGAGTACTTTTTCGATCTCGAATCAGACCAATAGAGATTATGGACAAGTGCTCTACAAAACAATGGTGAATAGCATAGGTTTACCCAAGTCTCAAAAGCTACACCAAGCTTGTGATATTGGGATTGAGATTGCCCATGCGGTCTGGCGAAAATCTTTTGTCGAAAAAGGGAAAGTAACCGCTGCACTCCATACGCAGGCCAAAAAAGTGGTCCTGTCCTATCTTGAATCAGTCCTTGAACAAACAGAGCGCGACAACTGAGCGACCCATTCAACCTCAGCCACCGCTTTATCTTGGATCTTCTGAGACAACCTGGGACTCCAGTCTGCCGCGAAGCCAGAACGAACCTTCGTTAGCGATTTTCTGATTGGTATAGCCATCATCATTGATGACGTCACCAACCTCTAGAAATCCATAGCCAAACGATCAGCTAACACTTTTACTGCGGCCGGGCCTTCATGCCACCTGGAGACAATGTAAAGATACAATGCAAAGACACAACGCTAAAAGGTGTCATCCTTGGGCGTTGTTCACCGCCAGTGCCCCTTTATATTTCAAGTGCACCTTCATATTTCAAGCGCCACTTCATTTTTCAAGCGCCACTTCATTTTTCAAGTTCCCTGGCTGCTGCGGGTATTCCTTAATGCAGCGGACAACCCCATTATTTTTGCTACTATAATGTTCTTTCCGCAGTGCACAGGATGCTCAATGAGCGAAATCAGAAGCTTCAACTTGGATGTACCAGAAACTGAGATCGACGAACTAAAGGCCAGGCTCAATCATGCGAGATGGCCGGATTCCGAAACGGTTGATGACTGGACCCAGGGCGTACCTATCAACTACCACCGTGAATTTTGCGAATACTGGGCCAGCGACTACAACTGGTACGACACTCAAGATCGCCTGAACAAATACCCACAGTACAAAACAACCATCGATAATCTGGACATTCACTTTATTCATGTGAAAAGTAGCCATAAAGACGCCACGCCCATCATCATGACGCACGGTTGGCCCGGCTCTATTGTGGAATTTCACAAAGTCATTGAACCCCTCGCCGAACCTACAAAGTACGGCGGCTCACCGGATGATGCATTTCACGTCGTCTGTCCGTCTTTACCCGGCTACGGGTTCTCAGGGAAACCAACCACCACAGGCTGGGGTGTCCCCAAAATCGCTGAGGCCTGGGATGAACTGATGGCTCGTCTCGGCTACCAGAACTATTATGCCCAGGGCGGAGACTGGGGTTCAGCAGTCACCACCGCGATTGGCCTCCAGAACAAAGGCCAGTGCGCAGGCATCCACATCAACATGGCTAACGCAGGCGCAACAAAGGCGGCAAGGGAAAATCCTGATGAGGCAGACAAGATTGCGCTCGCCGGCGCCAAGTTCTACCAGGATTGGGATTCAGGGTACTCAAAGCAGCAGAGCACTCGGCCACAAACACTCGGCTACGGCTTGGCAGATTCCCCGGTCGGGCAATCCGCCTGGATTCTCGAAAAGTTTTTCCAGTGGACCGATTGCAACGGGCATCCGGAGAACGTCCTGACGCGCGACGAAATTATCGACAACATCATGTTCTACTGGCTGACCAACACATCAGCTTCATCAGCCAGGCTCTATTGGGAAAGCTTCAATCAGGCGTTCGGTGGTGGTAAAGGTGACACCGTAAAACTACCAACCGGCGTTAGCAGTTACCCCAAAGAAATTGTCAGGACACCAAGATCGTGGGCCGAAAAAAGATATTCGAATATCCAGTATTGGAACGACCTGGACAAAGGTGGCCACTTTGCGGCATTCGAGCAGCCGGCCTTGTTCGTACAGGAACTGCGAGCATGGAAAAGAGCGCTCTCGTAAAAAGCTGAAGATGAACGCCATCCGCGTCACTTGCGAACCCGTTTCTGGACGAAGTCGTGTTTGAACCTGCCGCGAACAGCTGACCAATCGTGTGTTCGCCTAGGCACGTCACATCCAGTGGCGCTAGCTTAGCCCCGGAATCCGAAAACAGGTATGGCAGAGCCCAACCACAGGTTCAGGCCAGGTGGAATCGGGTCTGATCGAAAATAAACTTCTAGCGCCAGCTGTTAAAGCTGACCATTTCGTCGATACCACGGCGACTGATGGAGCCATGCCCACCCAAGACCGGATAACCCACCGGAACGTGCGCACAGGTATACCAGTCCTCGGGGATTCCCAGCAGTTCTTTCACCGCAGGTTCTTCGTAACACAGTAGCGTTGTAAGTACACAACCAAGCCCTTCATTCCGGCAGGACAAAAGGAAATTCTGTACCGCTGGGTATACTGACCCACCCCCTACCACGCTCGTTCTTGGTTGGTCTATGTCGGTGATCGTCATGATGCCCGGGTTAAAACAAAAAACGGCAATCAGCGGAACTTCATGCATATGGTTAGCCAGATAGGTGCCTGCATCGAGCGCTCTGTTAGTAGATGCCTGCACTTCCTCGGGCATATTTTTCATCTTACTTTCGTAACCCGGAATGTAGGCTTCCCAGTACGGGCGATACAAATCTTCGAGCGTCTGCTTTTTATCTGCGTCGGTGACGGCGACCATTCGCCAGGGTTGTACGTTACCCCCGGTGGGTGCCCAGGTCGCAGCATTTAAAATACGCCCCTGCACATCGTCGGGTATGGGGTCAGGTTTTAACCTTCTGACAGCTCTTAATGTACTCATTGCCTCGTAAAGCTCCATACTACTTCCCTGCCTTCTCGATATTTTCCGGAATGATTTCCTGGTGTATCTCGAACACCTGGCTTGTTTCCGGGCGAACTACAATTCTCACCCAGTGAATATTGTCTGCACCAAATCCTTCAACTCGGGTGAAATGTTCTACCAAATCATCACCATCGTAAAGCGGCTTGTCGACTCGGAAAATGTGCGTGTCACCTACGGCAAATAGTATCGGGTTTTCAAACTCACGGATATGCCTGAGCAGCGCCTGATGAAAGTTCTCATAATACTTCCTGACACCAACACAAGCCGGGCACTCTGCTACCAACCAACCGCGCTCACCGCTAAAGGGGTAGATATCTGCCTGGGTTGCAAGAAAGACCCCGGCGGCACCATTCTGATTAGCCACCTTGAAAACTTCGTCCAGCCACTCGATGGCAGCATTCTGAATATCATTGTGTAAATCTATGCCGCCCTCGGCTCCCGACATGCCGGTAAGGTGCACCGCTGCAAAAACAACACCTGCATCCTGCCAGTAAACGTTTTCAACGAAGTCACCAAAGCGTCCACGCCCGCCCTGGCTAACGAGAGGGAGTGCCGGTTGTTCCCTGTAGAAAATCTCACGCAGTTTATCGAGTCGGCCGAGTCGATCCCAGCCACCGGCAATCTCACGCTTGCAGTCAAACCAGTCATTATCTCCGGGCGTCAACACAAACGGCGCTTCAAACCGTTTGTTAAGCGCATAGAGTCTTAGCAGATCTTCATCACGACAATTAGAACTACCACTTTTCATGTCACCCAGGTGAACAACCCAATCGATATCCCGAGTTTCGTTAACACGCTCGATCATCCGCTCATACTTGGGCAAGTTCTCTTCACCGTATGGACCGTCACCGATTAAAGCGAATTGTGTTGGAGAACCCTGACAACCCCCAAGGAGGACTAAAAAGAACAGCCAGAACAACCCAAAAGGCAATCGCGTCATGCCTTGTCACCGGATGAAGTCATTACGATGCCTTTATCCACCAGTTCCCTTATCGCTGCCCCTGGCAAACCAAGATCTCGCAGGATTTCCTCGCTGTGCTGGCCCAACGCCGGCGCAATGGGTTCCTTCCTCATATCACTTCTCGAGAATTTCGCGCCTGGCCGGGGCTGGCGGATCTGACCAAGACCCGGATGCTCATACTGGCTGATCAACTTGTTGGCCTTAATTTGTTCGTTCTCCAGTATTTCAGGCCGGCTCAACACCGGCGCGCAGGGCACATCATTGGCATCAAGCCGCTCAAGCCAGTCCGCACTTGAACGGGACTTGAGCACGTCGCCCATACTATCAATCCGCTCTTTGGCATTGGCTACTCTGCCCATCGGGGTACTAAATCGCTCGTCCTCCAGCCAATGCGGTTGTTCCAACGCAGCACACATGCCCTTCCATTCAGAATCCGAGACTGCGCCACAAGTGATATAGCCGTCTTTCGTCTCAAATATCAGGTCCTGGGCAAGTTGTCCGCGGCGAACGTTCTTCTCTCCACCAACCATAGTGAGACCGCCCAGGGCCTCAGGCCAAAGGAACGAGATGGTCGCATCAATCATCGCTACTTTGATATGTTGTCCTTCACCTGAGCCACGCTCCCGCTCCAGTAACCCCGCGGTGATCGCCTGCGCCGTCGTCAATGCCGAAACTTTGTCCGGGATAATGGTTCGAACCATCTTGGGTCGCGAAGTTGCGCTGTCAGCCTGAACATCGGGTAAACCTGTCAGCGCCTGGATAACCGGATCATATACACGCTTGTGCGCATAGGGTCCTGTCTCTCCAAACCCGCTTACGGACACATAGAGAAGCCTGGGATTAAGGGCAGACATTACATCGTAGCTGAGCCCCATTCGTTCGATCGCACCGGGCCGGAAGTTCTGGATAAACACATCAGCGTCTGCAATGAGTTTTTTAACTATCGTAACGCCCGCCGGTTCCTTAAGGTCTATACAAATCGAACGCTTCCCGCGATTCGCCGAAACAAATCCTGGACTCAGGTTATTTTTCCCCAGCCCCATGCGCCTGATAATATCACCCTGGGGCGCCTCTACTTTTATAACATCAGCTCCCTGGTCGGCGAGCAGTACTGTTGCCACAGGGCCCGATATCACGCTACTCAAGTCTATGATTTTTATCCCGGACAGAGGCCCGCTCATGATGTACTTTCTTCAAGGTGCATTCTTCGCGCCAACCAGGGAGAGACAATTATCAACAGAAGACCCAGCCCAACAGCCAGCATCGCGAGCTTTTCAAACACGGAGGTATAGACCATAAGAGACTCCACACCCAGGCTGACGTCGCTACCATCGCCGCCAATTGCCATAGCGCCGGCAATCATTCCCCCGACATAAGCTGCGAACGAGCTCGACAGAAACCAAACACCCATCATCATGCCGCCAACCCGGGCAACACTCAGCCGAGTCACCATTGAAAGCCCAACCGGTGAAAGACAAAGCTCCCCGGTTGTATGTAACAGATACATTAAAGCCAGCCAAATGACAGCGACTTTCCCGTCTGGTCCAGCCAGGCTTGCGCCCAAAATAAGAACCGCAAAACCAAGCCCGACCTGAAGGATGCCGAGCCCGAACTTCATCGGTGTACTCGGCTCCACCCCGCGCCGGCCAAGTTTGACCCATATCCAGGCAAACAGGGGCGCGAGCATAATAATGAACATGGGATTCAGGGACTGGAACATACCGGCCGTGAAAACGCTGCCCATGGCGACGTTTCGATCAGTAAATAATGTGAGTGATGAACCGGCCTGTTCAAAAAGGGCCCAGAAACAAACCGACAGGGCAATTAGCGCGAGCATGACTAACATACGGTCCCGTTCGACCGGTGTGCATTTCGACAGCGAAAACCAGATCAACCAGGCAGTCACCACGAACCCGACAAGCACCAGCAGAACACCAAGATCACCGGTACTCTGGATCATCCGCCAGACACCCACAACGGCAATCAATCCAGACAGGTAAATAAACCACTCCTTGCTCAACCCGGCGATCACCGGCTTCGAAAGGTTAGCTGATTCAGGCGGCGCGCCAACGCCCTGCAGGTACTTGTCGCCATGGATGAAAGTTGCAAGCCCGATGAGCATGCCGATACCCGCTGCACCAAACCCATATTGCCAGCCATAGGTTTCTCCAAGGTAAGCGCAAAGCAACGTCGCTACAAACGCCCCAATATTGATACCCATATAGAAAATCGTGAAACCCGCATCCCGCCGGGGATCTGCTTCACTATAAAGCTGACCAACGATCGTCGAAATACTCGATTTGAGAAATCCTACCCCGACAATAATAAATGCCAGAGACAGGTAAAATGTCTGTTCGTACAGGCCATCCCTGATAACAACACCATCCACCATAGTCGATGGAGGTCCCTCAAACGCCATGCCGAAGTGTCCAATCACCAGCAGGCCAGCACCAAACATGATGGCTTTTTTGAAACCAAGATAGCGGTCGGCGATCAGGCCTCCCAGCACTGGCATCGCATAGACCAGAGAGGCATAGCTTCCGTACAACAGCCCTGCATCCTTGTCACCAAACAGGAAGTGTTTCGTCAGATAGAGAATAAGCAACGCCCGCATACCGTAGTAACTGAAGCGTTCCCACATCTCTGTCATGAACAGGACATAAAGTCCCCTGGGATGACCAAGAAGCTCATCTGCTGGCGCCCCGACAGAAGACAAAGGCTAAACGCCCATCCGCATAGCACCCAAATAGTCTCTTTTACCGAGTGGCACGCCTTTCATCCTTAAAACATCGTAGGTCGTCGTCGCATGAAAATATAAGTTAGGTAGCGAGAAAGACAACACATAGTTCTCGGCGGTAAAGGGAATTTCATTGCTACCCAGTTTGAACGTCAGGGTCTTGCCTGCCCATCCACTGACTGTTTCAGCATCGAACGAGCCTACTTGCAAAATCGCCTGGCTCACCAGATCCTGCAGCCCCGCATAATCAAGGTCACCGTAGCCTGCTGGTGGCGCGAACTCACCGGCTTCCAATCCCTTCAACGCCCCAAGGGAATGATGCACCACAGAAATCACCTGGAACTGGAAAGGGCTCATATCTTCAATCAAGCGGGTTTCGACGATCGTTGATAGATCAATGCCGTTTTCCTCACAAAAACTTTTACCCTTGTCGAGCACAGCAGCGGTGGAATTCAGAGTCTGAAGGTAGTTAGTGACGGTCGCGTCATAAAGGGAAATGGACATTATTGTTGCTCGGTTCATGAAGGAAGCCACTATTGTTCAATATGCAAGAGGCGAATGCTATCCCTGCCAGAGAATAGGTTTTATATCCGCCGGATATGCTCTGCAAGCCACCCTGGAAATTGCTGTGCTTCGGTTTCGTTCATCCCAATTAAGCCTGCAATGGCATCCCCGCAGATACTCTTGCCCATCGCGGCGATGGCGACAAGAAAGATGATCTGTTTCGCATGCACCGGGTCGCCACTGTCTTCGGCTATCGTATTCAGGATGTCAGTAAACAGACCCTTCGAACTGCTGGCTGGCGCTAATGCCTGCTGATCCAGCGCTAGCCAGGCTAGTAAACGCCCATGCCCACCATGAGACAGCATGTCAAACAGGTGGTCCAGTATCTTGGCGGGTTCCTCATGGTGGTTAAGCGCGACCATTACGTCTGACAGCAGGTCGTGAGTCATTTTCTCAAGCAGTGCTTCACGCATGGCGCCCGTTGAACCAAAGTGATGAATCACCGTAGCGTGTGACATACCAGCGCCTTTGGCCACTCCGGATATATTCAACCCTTCAAGCCCAAAGGTGGATAGTCGGTCAGAAGCTACTTTTAGAATCAGAGACTTAGCCTCTTCAGGTGTTCGACGTACTCGCTTGCCGGCACTATTGACATTCATGTTAATAGATCTATTATTGACATCATTGTTGATAAGAATCACAGTAACATTGATGAACATTGAAACCAATAATATCGAGGGCAATCACATCGCTACCCACAGCATCAAATCCAAAAACCCACGAAACAACCGCATGCGCCCATTAATCGCCATGCGCGCCCTGAAGAATCTGATCAATGATCCAGAGAAGACAGATCAGGTATTTGTCGTCATCAACGCGATGTCAGGCACCTCTCTCGAAAAGACCTTCGTGCGGTTCCGTAAAACGGAGATGGGTAAAAAAATTCTCTCAGAGAACCGGAACCTGCTAACGACGCTCCTTGATCGTGAAGGTTTGGGAACCCACGACGCTGGAACCCTGGGTCAGGCCTATCTGGGTTTCGTCGAGCGAGAACAG
>JABJED010000482.1 GCA_018665025.1 Gammaproteobacteria bacterium | reverse complement strand
TTTTCAGTTAATCACAGGCACCGTGACTAGATTTTCATTAGTTGTTACTCTCTGATCACTAATGTGATCCGGGAGATCGAGCATGCCACAGGGTATCGTCTGTGCGCCGCAACCTGAGGCCGTTGAAGCGGGCGTTCTGGCCTTAGAGCGAGGCGGTAACGCCGTTGATGCAGCGATTGCCTGCGCCCTGGTCCAAACCGCCATTGACCCTCAGATGTGTGGCATCGCTGGCTTCGGTTCAATGCAACTTTATCTTCCCGATCAAGGTCAACACCACTTCATCGACTTCCATGGCAGAGCGCCTGCCGCAACCCGGGAAGATATGTGGGAAGACATCGTTATCTCGGAAACAGAAGATGGATTCGGCTTTGTTCTGGAAGGCGGCGTTAACGACCTGGGATATCAGTCCATCACGAGCCCCGGTTCAATCAAAGCTTTCGCCGAGGCCATCGAGCGCTACGGCAATCTCACCCTGGCAGAGCTTTTGGAACCGGCGATCGAGTACTGCGAACAAGGGTTTGCGGTCAGAACCCACGTTGCCAGCTATTGGAATCTGGTGGAGGCGGCTGGTCGTATTCCGCATATCGAGCGACTAAGAGCTATTCCAGCCACCGCGAAAATCTATACCCGGGAAGACGGTTCAATTTACAAAGCCGGTGAAATACTGCGCAATCCTGACATGGGAAACACCTACCGCAGAATAGCCAGCGCAGGTGTTGAAGACTTCTACGAAGGTGAGATTGCCAGCAAAATCGCCGCTGACATGAAGGAAAATGGCGGCCTTTTGTCAGGCGATGACCTTCGCGATTTTCAAACAGAGCAGAGTGAACCTGTATGGGGTGAATTTCATGGCTATGAAGTCGCTACTAATCCGCTGCCCGGTGGAGGTGCAATGGTGATCGAGATGCTGAATATACTGTCGCACTTCGACCTGAAGGCAATGGGCCACAACAGCAGTCGCTATATTGCGACAGTGGCTGAGGCCATGAAAATTGCCACCGTTGATAAAGACAGGCATATGGGTGACCCGCGTTATGTGGACGTGCCTTTAAATGTTTTGCTTAGTGCAGAGCATGCGGAAAAGATGGCAACCCGAATTCGCACTGGAGAAAAAACGCCCGTTCCCAGGCTCAATAGTGGCGCAGACAATAAGGACACTACCCATGTCTGTGCGGTGGACGACATGGGCAATTGCGTTTCGATGACCCACTCCCTTGGCAATCCTTCGGGTGTTGTTACCGAGGGACTTGGGTTCATGTACAACGGCTGTATGAATGTGTTCGACCCTCGCCCGGGCCGCTCAAATTCACTGGCACCCGGAAAATCACGATTTACTGCGATGTCGCCCACCATCGTGTTCAAAGACAAACAGCCTTATTTGGTCATCGGCGCGCCCGGAGGTACCTACATCACCATGGGCGTGTTGCAAGGCATACTCAACTGCCTGGTATTTGGTATGAATGCCCAGGAGACAGTGGCTGGCCCCAGGTTCTGCGTGACCTCCGATGTCATTGACGTTACCAATCGCATCCCTCGGTATATCCAGTCGGAACTTGAATCCCTTGGCTACCAGGTCAGGCGTTCGCATCAATCATTTGGTTTTGCCGGCGTCCATGCCATTCGGATCAATGAACAGGGCTGGGATGGTGGTGCCGATCCAGGTCGCGATGGAATGTCTCTGCAGACCAGGCCCAAGCCATAGACCACTTAGTTAAGAAATAATGCGCTGATCTTTAGGCCTAAAAGCGTAAGGGTTGGTCCCTGAAAAAGTTTGCTACTTCAGGGAATGAGTTTGTAGAGGATATCTGGCATGGTTAGACCTTGGCGATGCCAAAGACCATTGAGAGTGAACGAACATGGACTCAGAAAAGCCAGATGTACTAATTGTTGGGGCCGGATTCGCAGGCATGTATGCGGTTCACCGGTTTCGGGAACTTGGTCTGTCTATCAAGGTGCTCGAAGCTGGCAGTGACGTTGGCGGTACCTGGTTTTGGAATCGGTA
>JABJED010000481.1 GCA_018665025.1 Gammaproteobacteria bacterium | reverse complement strand
TATGCTGTTTAGTCTTCAGTTCGTGGCGCTGCTATCCAGGCTGCTCAATGTGCGACAAACCAAACGACTCTCTGGGATCGCCCGTTCAGGTGAATTTTTGGCGGAGATGGCTGGGGGATTCCTCGTGGTGTTGCTGCTCAGATTTATCCAGGTGCAAGATCTTTTAATCGTCGCAATGTTCACGACTTTCATCGTGCTCGGCATCGTCAGCTATACCGTCTCGCATTATCGCTCTGCCTTATATGTCTCCGCGGGCGACATCCCATCCGGCGAATTGCGCCTGCTCGGCCTGTTCCGGCTCCCCTACGTTCGGCTCATCACGTTCTGTTACGTCTCCTACATGTTTGCGTACTTCTTTCTGGATGTTGCGTTCTACGACTATGCATCACGCCAGTTCGATGACCAGAATTCACTGGCCGCCTTCATTGCCCAGTTCTATGCCGTCTCAGGCTTCCTGACAATGCTTGTAATGATTATCGTATTTGCCCCGTTCCTCCGAAAATTTGGCATTCTGGCCGGTGTCATTACATTCCCGGTGGTCATATTTATTGGTTCTACAGCGATCACTGCGATGGAATTTTCAGGATTCGAGGCGGCCGCTATCTTTATCGTGATGGTTGTAACCAATGCAGCCAGGTTCGTCCTTCAATCCGCGATCTGGAAAAGCAGCGTCACTATCCTGTTCCAGGTGCTGCCAGATCGGCAGAGAAGCCAGGGTATTGCACTCACAGAAGGGGTGATCGACCCGGTTGCCGGTGGCTTTGCCGGTATCTGCCTTTACGTGCTCACAACGCTGTTTGGATTGGAGCCGAAATCGTTTCTGATTGTGCTGAGCGCGCTGATGCTGATGTGGATCGTTATCGGTTTTTTTGTCAGACGACTCTACGTGTCCAATCTCGTGGTCAATATTCAAAAAAGAAAGCTGGGCGAAATCGCACTTAGTGATCTGGATAATGCCAGCCTTGACCTCATCAAGGATGGCCTGAAGAGCGGTTACCCGGCAGAGATTTTCTATTGCCTCAATCTACTCGAAGAGATGGAACACCCGGAGATCACGGAGCTAATCAAAACGCTCCTGGACAACCACAACCATGATGTCCGAATGGACGTTTTGCGCAGGATTGCTTCGCTGAATATTCAGCCCTTAATCAATCGCGTGCTGGATAGAGTGGGAGAGGAATCCGATCCAATAGTTAGGGGCCAGGCATTAAAAACCTACGCAGCCCTGGGACCTGCTGACACCATAGACAGGTTACTTCCCTTCCTTGACACATCAGAACAGAACATCAGGAAAGGTGCACTGGTCGGGATTCTATACTTCGACCAAGACAACGAGATTGCCAACCGTTACCTACTCGACAGTGTTCGGTCGCAGGATATTAACGAACGATTATTCGCCGCCGAAGTCATCGCTGGAACAGGTATCCCCCATTTTTCCGGCTACCTGGTTGAGCTTCTGGAAGATATCGACCCGCTAATCGTAGAACGAGCCATCGTTGCTGCAGGTAACCTGCACGACCCCAGACTCGTCAACATCCTGGTGAAAAAACTCGCCATTACTTCTCTGCAGGGAACCACCAGGCTATCCCTGCGGCATTTCGGTGAGGCCGCGCTCTATGACCTTGATACCGGGCTGACATCACCCGAGGCGACCCGGCAGGAAAAAACCCACATTATTGAAACAATCAAGGAAATTGGCGGCGGACAGGCCATCGAGATTCTCTTGCGCCATTTAGAGATAGCGCAACCGGAACTGCGACACAGGGTCCTGCTGAGTCTCGCAAAACTGCACTACCAAGCCGAACCGGATGACCAATACACTTTTGTGAATAGCCTGGATGAAGAAGTGCAACTGATCACCTGGTTACTGTCAGCCATGGACGACTTGCGGGACGAACCACGTTTCGAGACGCTTCGCGCTGCACTAGCGAGCGAACTGGAAGTGCGACGTGACAGTATGTTGCTATTGATCAGTTTCCTATTCCCCTCGATTGTCATCCTGGACACCCGAGCCAACATAGACTCGAAAGTCGCCGAGCAGCGCGTTTTTGCACTCGAGATCCTGGACAACCTATTGACCAGTGAAATAAAACAAACTGTATTGCCACTTCTCGACGACCTTACGGTTGCAGAAAGGCTCGAACAAATGTCCATTCGATTCCCGCAGGAAAAAATGAGCGCCGAAGCGCGGTTCCATGACATCGTGGACAATCACTTTGATCACGCTTTCTTCTGGACCCGGAGTTGTATGCTGTACCAGATCGGTGAGAGTGAAGCCGCCAGGCATCTTGAACAGGTGGAAAAGGGTCTCGGCGATCGCGAGAGCGTCATCAGGGAAACCGCCGTCTGGTGTCTTTCAAAACTCAAACCTCCAGGACTCAGGAAAACCCTAAGCACTTATATCGGAGACCAGAGTGTCCAGGTCAGAAATCTTGCGAAAGCCATCCACTCAACCCTTCCGGCACCTGACCCTGCCGAATAAGTTGACTTGGAATCTGCACCAAATTTCACACCCAACCCAATCCACATCCGATTGGTTCCCTTCCTTGAGCAGCGACCGCGCTTAAATAAGGGTAAGCAGCCCAGCAAGCGCTACATTGTGATCAAAGAGGGGATAATAGTTCGGCTGTTAGTTTCATGCCCTTTATTACGTATACGCCGACAGTTTTACTGGAACTATGCGATTTCCGAGTCTTTGAAGTGCTTACCTACCATTTGTCGCAACGATAGATGGTTGGAGCAGTTTATTCACGTTGTATGCTAACAAATCGGTTCAACGGTCTGGTTTTTATTGAAATATAGGCATTCATCTTCTAAAGTCATTCCGTTAAATAATGATGAATTCCCGGTGCTCATTCCTTACCGGGGATGCTGAAGGAGCCCCAATGTACGCCGATTCCCTTTCGAAAATCTTTCTGGTTTGCCTTACCGCGCTAGTACTCACTGCCTGCAGCGGCGGTAGTGGTGGTAGTGGTTGCGGTGGCACTATCCTCGCCCCTGCAGGCGATGACGACTGCACGCAGGCGGCCTCTGGCACTGTAGATTTATCGATCACCTTTGATGCAGCCAACGGGGACAATATCCTGGCAGGTAACGAACGGGCTACCTTGGAGGTAAAAGCAACTGAGAATGGCGCGTCCGGCGAACTTGTTGTTCGCTTCTCTACAACCGCTGGAACGCTTGTTGAGTCGAGCTCATCGACCGTTGCCGGTGTCGCAAAGGTAGATATTATTGGTGATGGTAGCGGCACAGCGGCCACTGTTACTGCAACGATCACGCTCAGCGACAGTGTCGAGATCACTGACGAGATTGTTGTGCAATTGTCCTCACTTAAACCCGAAATTTCCGTCGTGGTCAGGGACATCAATGGGGTTCAGGTAACGCAATTTGACAGCAATGTGGAGTTGACGGCAGAAGCAACCGTGGTTGATTGGGAAGGTGGGCCGCTTAAAGGTGATGACACTGAGCTAGCAGTATCCTTTACGCTGGGTGCATTTGCTGACGTTACCGAGGTTTCAGCCTTGACGGCATTCGAGGCCTGTCCGGTTGTTGGTATCAAGGCAAAAACCGATTGTGCCTTCGTCAGATTCACGTCTTCGACAACGCAGGGAACGGGGGATGTTATTGCTACAACAACAATCAACAATATTATCCTCGAGGCGACTACAAATATCGAGAATACGGGCACCAGTGGCGGCATCCCAGATCAGGATAGTTTCACCATCACTCGAAGTGTCGGCGCGACCGATGCTGCGCAGAGCGCTAGAGTGGCACTTGAAGGTGACGAGTATAATAATGTGGAAGCGTTCATTCGTGTCGACCTGGGAGATTACCAGGAGAACCCGGTGCCCGATGGTACGATTATAGAATTCAGGACAGAATTGGGCGATATCGCCCTAAGCTGTGAAATTGTGAGCGGATTCTGTGAGGTATCTTTCGTCAGCGGCGAGCCAAGGTCACCGACGAATGCAGGAGTCAGTTTCCGCAACCTGGATGACAACAATTGTCCGAGCAACTATATCGAGGATGAGCAAGTT
>JABJED010000480.1 GCA_018665025.1 Gammaproteobacteria bacterium | reverse complement strand
TCAATTGTTCCTGATCCACTTCCTGCACCAGCTTCCATTGATCATTGAACACGGTGAGATTGAAGTGCCCATAGATCGGTGTTTCCGAGGCGAAGAAAACATAATCATCCCGTGGGGCGATAGCACCGGATTTGATGCTGGGCCATAAACTCTGACCGTCAAACGGGAAATGCGCGCCGGGTGAAATACCTGCCGCTTCCATCACCGTGGGGAAGACATCCATCACTGTCATGATCGAATCCAGTTTGTCACCCGCTTCGATCTGTTCGGGCCAGCGCATGGCTGAGACCACTCTGATACCCCCCTCAAACACTTCGCCCTTGCCGCCTCGCAGCGGCGCATTGTCAGCGCCGCCCACTGAATAGGCAGCACCGCCATTGTCACTCATGAACAGTACAATTGTGTTGCCTGAAATCTCTTCATCATCAAGGGTGTCGAGCACTTTGCCAATGGATTGATCCATAGCATCAACGACCGCCGCGTACATGGGCCGGGCACTCTCCCTTAGCATCAGCTTTGCCATGCGCCGCGTGCCATCGGTCTGCTGACTTCGAGCCGGGGCAAGATCTGTATTGATGTCCTTGTATTTATCCTGCAGTTCCTTCGGAGCGTCCAGTGGCGTATGTGGTGCCAGAAAAGGCAGATAAAGGAAGAAGGGTTTGCCAGGGTCACGTTCACGAATGTAACGGCTGGCTTCATCCGCTAAAAGGAAAGTTTCATAGCCATCATCGTTTATCGTCACGCCATTTTGCTGGAAGTCCCTGCCACCTTTATTAGCAAATGGCGGGTAGTAACCCACCTCGGTATGCAGGTGCCCATAGAAATGTTCGAAGCCGCGCTCATTTGGATGATAGCTCTGCTGCGCATGGCCAAGATGCCATTTGCCGACCATCGCTGTCTGGTAGCCTGCATCCAGAAAAGCTTCGGGCAGAAAACGCTCATCCGGATGCACGCCGATATTGTCCCAGGGCAGGATCACGCCGTAGGCAATACCAAGACGCATGGGGTTACGCCCCGTCATCAGCGCTGCACGGGTCGGTGAGCATATGGGGGTGGTATAAAACCGGTCCAGCTGAATGCCCTCCGCTGCGAGTCGGTCAAGCGATGGGGTTTCAATATCGCCGCCGTGATAACCGACATCATTCCAACCAAGATCATCGGCAACCATGACGATCACGTTGGGCCGGTCCTGCCCGTAGGCGGCGCCAAGTGTTAATGCACTCAGCATAGTAATTCCAAGCAATAACTGAATCATGGGCTTACCTTTTCAATCTTGGCTACTTTGTCTACCGTGGCTTGTCTGTACCAGATGGGGGACGTCCAGGCGCGTTCCTGAATGACCGGGGAATAAAACGGCTGTTCTGCAGCATTGAGGCAACATTTGCCGTAGACGTCGCCGTCTGCGCCCTTCTCAGTCTGTGCTAGCTCGTTGGCAAGCTCGGCCTGCGCCGCGCATTGCTCGTCAAACGGGTTCACCCCTGCTGCCTGGCATTGCAGTGTGCTCCACCGGCAGGTCGGGTTTTCCAATACACGGGCGTAATAGAAGGCAGGTTGCTCAGCATCAAACTCAGGGTCCTGCCAGACGGCACATAGGTTTGCTGCCCCTAAACCAATGCGGTTACAGTTGCTTTCATCAATTCGGGCGCCGTTTTCAGCATTACCGGCTACGTCATAGATCTGCTCGTGGCTTATACCTTCAGCATCAACCCAGCCCTTAATAATTTGTACTCTTTGCAGATCAGTACCGGGGTTACCCTGCACACCCGGGTCTTTCGCCGCACTAACATATATTTTGAGGGGCGTTGTTTCTGCAACCACATCCAGACTGCCTCCCATGGGTACGCCTGTACTATAGGCGGCGGCGATGGCATTGTGGTTGTCGCAGAGATCATCAGGCAGCTCAGAGCCGGCAAAGAATCTCACCGTCGGGCGCGTGCCACTGGTAGCATAGGTTTCTTTGCGTCTCATGGCAGAAAATATCGCATCGCGGGAGTTCTCCTGCGCCCAGACAACGGCATGCCCGCCCGCGTTGGAATAGAAATGATCCTGCACATTGCGGAATTCGCTGTCGCGTCGCCCCAGGTGCCCACTAAAACTGTCTTCCTCTGTTGCACCAGTAGTCGCGCTGTGGGTATCAGTGCTGCCTATGACACCCATGACGAACGGGTTGATACCATTTTCCTGCCCGTACGCCAGACCATCCTTGTAGACATTGCGCACCATATTGCGACGGGCAAAGTCCTCAATCACTGTCTCTTCAGCGCGGTCGGTTCGAACGATGCCATTAACCGTCCCCAGCATGCCGAGGTTATCGCTGGGTATCTGCTCGAAATCACACAACTCATCTTCTGTATCGAGACCAATGCCCCGGAATCGATCAAAGCGACATTCGGATGCGCCCTTATGTTGTATCAATTCCACCAGGGGCTCGAAGAACAGCCTGTCGTCAAGCTCCTGCTGTGTTTCGGGATCTCTGAACATCAACCCGCCTGAAAGGTTCGAGTTGTGAGGAATGGCCAGCACATCACAGCCAGTGTCGGTATCGGTGCACTGCTCGCGCAACGCCTGCCACAATCCAGGGAAGTTGTACCGGCCTGTTTCATAAGTCGATATGGGTGCGGCAGACACTTCAGCATTACGAAAAATGACGTTTCGATGCATGTTCTTCCGATCAGGCGCATCGGTATATTCATAGCCGACAAACGTGGTGAACTCGCAGTTCGCTGATCGATCATAGTGATCTTCAGCAGCCTGCTGAATCTGCGACCATGCATCATTCGCTGCAGCATCACAGTCAGAAAGCGAACACGCCATGGACACTTCTTTTTCTGCAGTCTGCTGACCGGCAAGTCGGGTCCACCAGTCAACGGCAATCAACTGTACCCACTGATTGGTTGACCTGGTTATCGCACAATGCGGCCACCAGTAACCCAGCGCAGACGAGTCTTGTGTGCAAACACTTAACTGACCAAGAAATTCCGCATGATCAGTGATCGCGGCGAAGTCCAGCGGCCTCGGTATTTTTGCACCGAGCAGTTTTTTACCATCTGCAGCCGGCACAAGAATTTCTTCGCCTTTGGCATAGCGGTAGGCATCCCATGGGTCGCTGCGCACGCTCGATGTATAGGCATCGAAGGAATAGCTGGTGTGAACATGAAGGTCGCCGAACAGGGGTTTGCCTAAAGGATCGACATTGACGCAGGGTGCACGCGCTTCTGTCCGCTCAAAATTCAGGTCGCTCGGTGCTCCCATGAGGTCTGTGCAACAAAGCAGCAACAAGAAGCAGACAATTCGCATATCAGAAGCCGCGCCAACAACACGAATGGAGCTACTCACAGCAGTCGGTTTCTGACCGCTGCGAGCCCTTTTCTTCTTTTTGTTCTTTTTGTTCTTACCGCAAATTTTCATATATATTCGGTTCTCACTACTGCACCGATGAATTCCTTTCATGCTCTACTTTTCAGATGCAGGTAGTCCGGCGATTCTGGTCAAGCAACAGCGAATGTTGGGGTACACTCGTGAATTTCCTGCGGTCTATTTCCCAAGAGAGAGAAGAAACTCCTGCTTAGACTTCAAATTTGGAGTATGCGAGCCGAGAAAACAGGTGCGAATCCTGGGAAATTCTCGGTAGCCGCCATATAAAGCCACGACGAGCCGATTCCCAACTGCCCGTTGTTGCGCTTCCTTTATGAAACCTGGCTCCATACTATAGGTAACTCAAATATCCTCAAGCTGGTTGATGTATGACACTGTGGGTGAAGGCCCCCTTCCGGAGTATGGGATTGGTGCGCAGTTTCGGGCTTCTATGAGAAGGCAGTCAACAAGCCTATTGAGTATTTTCGCAGCTGCCCTTTGCAAAAATGGCTGATCGCATTATGCTCTCGGAAAACCTATAGAAGAACAAGAAAACCCGAAACCGAAGGCCTACTCGAGACGGGGCCGCGCTCGGATGGGCCGCGCTCGGATGGGCCGCGCTCGGTCGGGCCGCGCTCGGTCGGGCCGCGCTCGGTCGGGCCGCGCTCGGCTGGTGTCTGAATTCCATGGCTGAATCGCAATATTTCTCAGCGATCAAAGCACGTTTAAATCAGCTGAAGGGGGCGGCTGGTAACTTGCTGGAATCAGGGCACTTTTCTTAAAGTGGAAAAAGGGTGGTTATTCGTACTAACCGCCGAAGGTCGTGGGTTTGTTTGGCAGTACGTTTGTCGACGCTCTCCTACAGCAATCGCCTGACGAGTGGATTGGCCAGCTGACATCGGCTTATGGCGAACATTTGGTAAAAATCGATTCCTTACAAGCGGGAGTGGTGCCCGCACTTAACAATATCCGTACGCAAGTTGAACATGATTGGCGAACCCACTGGCGCGAAGAGCAGCGGGAAATCTCCTAGCAGAGGCGCCTTCAAAAATACCGGGTCGAACGTCCCCAAATCGGCCAACCGTGAAAAATCGTTTTGCCGTGTTGCGTTTCGGACTTTGAAAGTCCATTCGTGCCCCTCCCAAAAATCGCTTCACACGGCGCAATGGCTACTCCGCTTTCACCTCCAGGCAAAACTAACCGGCGTGGGGTAAATCGTTGCGACAATCTGTCACTAGCCGCGTCTTGTGTCAATCTGGTAAGCTACCGCGCTTTCGAATTGGTGCAAACATATATGGCTAAAGTCCACCTAACTGCGCTTGCAATCCTGATTACCCCTATCCAAGCCCTTGCAGACCATGTAGGTCTTCAGATAGAGGGAGGGGCTGGCTCGGCCATCACTACCCTTGGTGCTCAGACACTCGCCAAGTCACAGCAGGTGGTGGGATTGCAGTATCAGTATCTGGAGTTGGACGAACTATCAGATGAAATTTTACTCGGCTCTGACGAGGCTCTACATTCGGTGGGAGAATTCTCACAAGCCAGTATCGGCTACAGTCTGGGAATCAGTGATCGACTGACCTTGAGTGCAGTATTGCCCTACGTCGGTCGAGATGACTTTCGGGAAGCATCACACGACCATCACGAGGATGCCGACGAGCCGGAACATCACGACGAAGAGGAGGACACCGGGCATCACGACGACGAAGTGGAGCTGGAAGGTGAGGTCACAAGCAGTGATATCTCTGGATGGGGCGACCTGTCCCTGTTGGGGCGCTACGCGCTGAACGACACGGAGTCAGACAACCTTTATGCCCTGCTTGTCGGTATCAAGGCTCCCACCGGAAGTACCAGCGAGAAGCTCTCCAATGGAGAAAGGGCGGAGGTGGAGCACCAGCCGGGATCAGGCTCCTGGGACGCATTACTGGGATTTGCCTACAGCGTTCCACTGAGCCAGGAGTGGGACTTCAGCAGTAATCTGTTATATCAGCTCACCACCGAGGGCAAACAAGACACAGAGATTGGGGACAGCCTGATGTACAATGCAGCGGTTATCTGGTCTCCTGCAAGTCATAGCCATCACGGGGATGCGCATACCCGCCACATGGACCAGTCCTGGCAATTCGTGCTGGAGTTGAATGGCGAATGGCGCGATAAAACTGACGTTGATGGCGACAGCGACAGGAACACCGGCGGCAACGTGATTTTTGGAACGGCTGGTTTACGCCGGGGCTATGGCGCCTGGTCAACCTATCTCTCCCTTGCTGCACCATTGCACACAAATTTAAACGGTGAGCAAAGCGAGCCTGCCTGGCGGCTTAGCACTGGCGTTTCTATGGCTTTCTGAATAGCGGGGTCGGAGGAGCGAACCGGGGTAAAGTGCCGGAGTAAGGCCTCGGAGGAATATTTGTCACTCAGCCCGGTCAGCCATTAGAGAATAGGAAATTTAACAAGGATATTCGGCCAGTAGGCAGAGTATCGAAACAGCATGGAAAACCGCAAACTCATAGCAAGATTAAAAACAAGGGATCATCATGCCGCCTGCAGGTGAAACCTTCTTCGATAGAGAAGCAGACGCAGTGGCTGTCGACGTCTATACACAACCCGCTGACGCGGTTGAAGCTGCCCCGGATCACTGGCGGCAGCGACTTAAGTTTTTAGGTCCAGGCATTATCATATCCGCCTCCATAGTCGGCTCTGGCGAAATTATACTAACTGCCAGCCTCGGTGCGGCAGTTGGCTTCAGCATGCTTTGGTGGGTACTTTTATCCTGCTGGAGCAAATCAATCGTACAAGCATCGCTTGCAAAGTACATTGTACTCAGCGGCGACACCTATCTTCGTGCCCTCAATCGAATACCGGGCAAACTGCCTGGCCCCAAGGGTAAGGTCTCCTGGCCGGTTCTTATCGGTTTGATCGCTTTTTTCCCCGCATTCACAGGTCTGGGTGGTTTAATTGGAGGAGCAGGGCAAGCCCTTCTATTGCTATTTCCTGATATTCCAGACCTTGCTGCAGTAGCTGGCCTTACCGCAATCATAGCGATACTGCTAAGAAGCGGCCAATATCAGCACCTGGAAAAAATCATGCTACTTTTGGTTTTTGTGTTTACGCTCCTCACCATAACCTGCTTCGTCTTAATGCAATCAACGGTTTACGCGGTGCAGTGGCGGGATATCTCTCAAGGCTTTGAATTCCAATTCAGTTCTCAGTATGCGGTGCTTGCACTGGCTGCCTATGGTTATACCGGTGTTAACTCAGGAGAAATTTCATCTTATACCTATTGGTGTATCGAAAAAGGTTATCCAGCCAGAATCGGTAGAAATGACGGCAGCCAGGAATGGCTGAATCGTGCTAAAGGCTGGTTAGGCATACTGCACCTGGATATTTTGATCACGCTGGTGTTATTGACCTGCGCCACCATCCCTTTTTACTTCCTTGGCGCAGGGATATTGCACCAGCTTGGCGAGGTCCCATCAGGCCATCAGACCATCGTCATACTTAGTCAAATGTTTACTGAAACTATGGGGCCTTGGTCCCTCTGGATCTTCGCCGTGGGTGCCTTCTGCATCTTATTCTCGAGTTGTATCGCTGGCGTTGCTGCAGGAGGGCGATATATTCCTGACTATCTGATCGAACTCGGCTTTCTACCACGCCATCGTATCGATGTCCGACGAAGCATCATCCGTTATTACGGTATGACAGTGCCTTTTATTGCATTACTACTCTATGCTGGTTTCCAGCAACCGGTGCTCATGATAAGCATCGCCGCCTGTTTCGGTGCACTGATGCTACCCATTCAGTGCGGAATCACTATCTATTTACAAACCAAGCGGCTACCAAAGGCGCTGTTACCCGGGAAATTTACGCAGTTATTCCTCTGGCTCACTTTTATTTTCCAAACAGTCATGGCCGGTTTAGTACTCTATTTCGTCATATTGTAAGCCGCTACATCCCCTGCATCATTGCCTACTTAATTGCCGAGGCTGGGTCCCTGTATCTTTTAGCACTCGCTCGCGGGTTGTTTCCATGGACACGATGGTTGCTGACCATCACCTGGAATTTTCGATATCGCATCCAGGCACTTCGCTTTGAAAACTACTATAGCGCGCTGCACTAACAGACCAAAACCGGGCCCTTGGGTTGCGTTACAAACGTCACGCTTCGATCACTTATCTTGACGAGTCGTTTTGGCTAGTCATCACACATCCTGGGGAAATTATCTTCTTGGTTGTTCGTAAGGCGCGCGACTGTGTAATAGTGTCAGCAAGCGAAGCAATGAAACACTGAACGGCGTTCTCGAAATCGTGACGGTATATTTGTCGGCACCTTTCTCGCTAATGCCAATTTGGTATCAGCAAAATCAATAGTTTAGGCGCTAACTTCAAGTCTACCCGTCACTACCCTATTAATTTATGGCGCTGACCCGTGACTTGCGTTCTTCGGAAAACCAGAAAGGCTCAAGCTGATCGTTCCCGGTTACTTCCTCCGAAAGATCTTTTGCACGATAAAGTCGACCATTCAACATGACATGACTGATATCGTCGGTCATACGAATATTTTCCAGGGGGTTGCTGTTCATGATCACAAGGTCGGCAAGTTTGCCAACCTCAATTGAGCCAAGATCGTTTGCCATGCCCAGGTGCTCTGCTGGATTAATGGTTGCGAGCGAGAGGACCTGCATTGCGGTCATGCCGCCGCGTGCAAAGCTCCACATCTCCCAATGAGTCGCCAGCCCCTCGCGTTGCCCGTGAGCGCCCGTGTTCACCACGACGCCTGCTTCCAGAAGACGTTTGGCCGCTCGAGCCGCATCATCATCACGGTAATCTCGCTCTGGGGCCTTGAGGCGTCTTACTGATCGCGGCTGCAAGACCGTGGGTGGAACAAACTTTGAGAGGATCGGATGCTTCCAGACATCGGTCTCGGCGTAATGGCGGTCCTCTGATGTGAGCCCCCCGTACACCACAACCAGGGTCGGCGTATATCCCGTTTGTGACGCGCTCCAGAACTGTATGACGTCGTCGTAAAGGTTTAGCGCAGGGACATTGTGCTCAATGCCGGTCGAGCCATCTGCAATAAGGTTCATATCCATGTGGTAAAGCGAACCGCCTTCTGCAACGACAAGCATGCCTTCCTGGCGCGCAGCCTCGATGACCTGCTGCCGCTGCTCACGGCGAGGCTGATTGTAATTCTTAATACTGATCGCCCCTTGGGCCTTCAGACGACGAACATGCCGCAATGCATCTTCGATGTTGGACACAGGTGCAAAGCCAACACTTTTTGCGCCGTAAACGATATTACCTGTTGAAAAAATCCTGGGAGCCAGAATTTTACCTGCCCGTTGATATTCAGCTGCGGCAAAAACTTGCGCTGCGCTGCTGGAAGGGTTGTGTACCGTCGTGACACCCAATGCTAGATGCGCCAGGGCATTATAGTTCTGTTCAGGGACGACATTACCGCGCCCATAAGGACCGTGGGCGTGCGCATCGATCATCCCTGGCATGATGGTCTTGCCTCGTGCGTCGAAGACCTTCGCTTCTCGCGGGATGGCCAGATTTGTCCCCACCGATAGAATTCGGTTGTCCTCGATGAGTATAGTGGCGTTGTCGATAACCTGCCGATCGTCATTCATGGTGATGAGGCGAGCGCCAGTGATTGCGGTAACACCCAGCGGCTTTGACGTTGCGGTCACCATCGATAGGTTGACGGCTTTTCGCGTCACTTCATCGTCGAACAGCGCATCTGCCACATCAACGGTCAGGTAGTCGGGGCCAATTGACCATGAAATTGAATGGCTGTCATTGGACCAGTGCATATAAAGACCGCCAGATTGACTTACCCGTCTGTCAGGCAAAGTTGTCATCCTGGGACCAAGATCAAGCGGCTGACCTGTCATCGGTCGGGCAGCAACATGGACATCGAAACCCTGTTGATGGGCGATGTATTGTCCGTCAGGTGACACCAGCATGACTCGCGCCAGATCACTCGTTGCTTCCTCCCGAACATCGAAGCCGGAACGGTTCATCGACAGCAATTTGGTT
>JABJED010000479.1 GCA_018665025.1 Gammaproteobacteria bacterium | reverse complement strand
GGGTCATGAAAGTGGAGTAATTCGCGTTCCTGGAACCAGATGCTGGACCAGTCCAATACGATCTCCAGTAGTTTATCGCCCTTGAATTTTTTAGCGACCTGATCGGGCGTCATACTCAACTGCCAGGTTACATCTAGCCCATACGCGCGTAGAGGAACGCCTGAGGAAAAAACGATGGCAGTAGCATGGGGATCAACGATTGCGTTCCATTCGGTCGGGCCCCATGGCGTTGGATAGTCAGAGAATTTCCCACCCATAATAACAAGCTCTTTGAGCAGGTGAGGGATCTGGGGGTCCGATTTAAAGAGAGTTGCGATATTGGTGAAGGGCCCCACCGCCAGTAGCGTTACTTCACCTGGGTTCTGACGAATGGTCGTTCGCATAAAGTCTATTGCCTGCCCTTCCGGAAAACTGGACGGGGTGCCAGTCAGCCGTTTTGCCTGAGCTGCAGATAGCTGCCGCTGCTCAATGACCAGGGGTTTTTCTATTCCGGGGTAGATAGGGATGTCTTTCCCCGCAGCCTCACACAAGGTTTTCACCAGGTTTGCGCGATTGACTGCATCGCCTGTGACAGTGGTTACGCCAAGTAAATTGCAGTTGGGTTTCTTTAGTAGATAGGATAAAGCGACGGCGTCATCTATATCACTGCCGATATCGGTGTCCAGTAGTACTTTCAGCGGCATTGTTGTGGGTACTGTTTTAGGCGCTGAACCGATCGAAAAGGGAGTCGCTGCAGCTGCTGCTAAAAATCCGCGTCTAGTTAACATGATCCCTTAGGAACTCGAAAGCGTTGGGTTTGTGTTGTTCGAGCTCTGATGATGAGAGGCCCGTTAGCTCGTAGGGCAGTACCAGCCAGTTATCGGTTTTATGTTGAAAATAATCCGGAGTTCGCTCAGTTCGACGTGAAGCGGGTTTGTACCACAGAGCCGCAACCTTGAGGGCCTTCGGCATATTTCGCTTTAGGCGTGATTCCAGCCTGGCAATAACGGCTTGAACATTCATGCCGGTGTTGAACACGTCATCGACAATTAACAGACTATCGTCGGTATTAAGGTTTTCCAGCAGGTACTGGGTGCCGTGAACTCGAACCTGTCGGTCCGGGTTGTTGACTGTCTCGTTGTAGTTGCTCAGGCCCTCATATGAGGTTCTTATGGAAATATGATTGGTTATGACGCCAAGAGTTTGCAAACACTCCTGGACGTAAATCCCAACGGTGCTGCCCCCTCTCCATAATCCGATAATGAACGTTGGCCTGAAGCCTGAGTTAAAAATTCGGACACCAAGCCGAAAGCTATCTTCCATAACGTCCTGTTCAGTCAGAAACTGCTTGTTTCTCACAACCAACTCACTTTACGCTGTTGCTATACTTAGAATGGAGAATACCAGCTCAGTGACGGAAAAACTTTATCTCGATGCACAGACCTTGTTAGAAGACAGTTGGCAGCTAGGGGCGATGGTTGCTGATTCCGGGTTTCAGCCGACGTTTATCGTTGCCATTTGGAGAGGCGGGGCGCCCATAGGTGTTGCAGTTCAGGAAATGCTCAAGGCACGTGGTATAGATGCTGACCACATTGCTATTCGAACAGCCTCCTACCAGGGAATCGATGGTCGTGATGACGAGGTTCAGGTGTTCTCAATGAACTACCTGATCAAAAACATCAGTCATGATGACAGCGTTTTGATTGTCGATGATGTGTTTGATACCGGTCGCAGCATAGAAGCTGTTATTGATCACCTGCGGGAAAAGGCGAGGCTTAATATGCCGGAAGATATCAGGATCGCAGTACCGTACTACAAACCAGCCCGGAATCTTTCTGGACGCGTGCCTGACTATTTCCTGCATGAGACTGAGCAGTGGCTGAAGTTTCCTCATTCCCTGGAAGGTCTGAACGTTGACGAGATCAAGATGCATCGATCGACGCTGGCGGCAATTCTGGCCGAGGCTGATAAAACGTTCGTTTAGACCTGATAGATAGCGACATCTGAGAGCAGCCAGTGCAGCCGGCACCTTGTGAACTTAATGAGCGGCCAGCCTTCCGGGCAAGAACTTCTTGACCTGGTTCAATCCGTTGATGATAAACACAAAGAAATAAATTGAGCATTCCAGATGGTTGGTTAACGTCTCGGCTTCCCGTGATGGGTATTTTGGCTATCGCGCTTTCATGTGAGGCGCTGGATTAGCGGCTTTCATTGAGTCGATGATCAATGGGGTGTTTCTTAACGCACTTTTATCGACCTGACGGTCGGAACCGCTTAAAATTTCGTGTTAGCCTGCAGTTTCGTGAAATGCGGCTGTGTAGTGCTCACTGGGAAGGAGGCGATACGTTGCGAGCCAACCAGTATAATTTGCAGCAGAGGGAAGAATGGAAAATAACATTGGATTGATATTAAGCAAAAGGGCTCAGCTAAGCGGGTCGACCGAAGCCTACGTCGATAGTAATTCTGGTCTTCGGCTAACGTTTAGAGAATTGGACTCTCGTTGTAATCAGGTCGCCAACATGCTTGTGTCGAAAGGAGTAGTGAAAGGAGACCGCGTTGCCATCATGATGATGAACAGTGCTGAGTTCTTTGAAGCTTATTTCGCTATAGCCAAAATTGGTGGAGTAGTGGTTCCGCTTAACTGGCGGCTGGTCGCGGATGAACTGGAATTCATTATAAAAGACAGCGGTTCGACGGTGTTGTTGTTTGGTGATGAGTTTGTTGACCTGGCTGCAGACCTCCATGGTCGAGGTGACAAAACGAATATCGAGTGCTGGCTTCATTCCGACGGTATGGATGGTGGTACATCTGGTTTTTCAGATAAATACGAGTCGCTGCGGCAGGCATCACCCACTGTAGAGCCTGAAATCACTGCGGTAGATGATGACCTGCTCTACATTATGTATACCTCTGGAACTACTGGGCTACCGAAGGGCGTTGTCCATACTCATTCAACAACTATTTGGGCGCTTATTACCTTTATGGCGACAGCCGACGTGCATGCGGGGGACAAATATCTCGCAGCGTTACCCATGTTTCATGTCGGTTCTCTGACGCCCATCACATTGAATGTTTACAATGGCACGACAAGTGTTGTGATGCGCGAATTCGACCCTGTCCGTGCGTGGGAATTGTTTGAGGAAGAGGCAATCACAACTGCTCTGCTTGTCCCGGCAATGTTAAACTTTATGATTCAAGTAGAGGGGCGGGAGAAATACGACTATTCTTCACTTCGGTGGATTCAAAGTGGCGCATCGCCTCTACCGGTAAGTCTTATCCAGCAATATGCTGATTTACAGATAGACGTCCACCAGATCTATGGCCTCACCGAAACATGTGGGCCTGCGTGTCTTATCACAGGGAAAGATGCGATCGCAAAGATAGGCTCAACCGGCCGGGGATTTTTCCATACGGATATCAGGATTGTGACTGAGGATGGTTCCGATGCCGCGCACCATGAGCAGGGCGAGGTCTGGGTTCGTGGCAGACATATTATGAAGGAGTACTGGAATCGCCCGGAGGCTACTGCGGAAACCATTACCCAGGATGGCTGGCTCCGAACGGGTGACGTGGCAACAATCGACGAAGACGGATATGTCTATATCCAGGACAGGATCAAGGACATGATCATCTCCGGTGGTGAGAATGTTTATCCGGCGGAAATTGAGAATGTCATCCTTAACCATCCGGATGTGTCCGAGGTGGCTGTTATCGGACAACCGAGTGAGAAATGGGGCGAGTCACCCTATGCTATTGTTGTCAGGAAAGGTGAATCACTCACAGATTCTGATGTGGTTGACCACTGTAACGGTAAGCTTGCGCGATTCAAACTCCCGGTTGGCGCTTCGTTTATCGATGTTATTCCCAGAAATGCTAACGGCAAGGTTTTGAAAAGGTTACTCCGAGAACAGTTTCCCGGCCCAGCACCTCGGTAGCAGACACATCCAATGAAAAAAACATTATTCGTTGTTCTAGTCTTTTTGTGCGCGCCAGCGTTTTCTGACTCGCTCCTCAGTAGCATGGTGGTTGAAGTAGGCCCGGAAGAAACGCTTGTTCTAGAGAGGATTGAGGACGCGTCCATTAAAATCGATGGCTATTTGGATGAAGATACCTGGGGTCATCTGACAGCCTATGATGAGTTTGTTGTCATCGACCCGGATACGCTTGCAGACGGCGTTCATGCAACTCGGGTTCGAATTTTCTACGATAACACTGGCATTTATTTCGGTATCGACATGGAGCAACCTGCTGAAACAATCATTTCCCGATTGTCCGGCAGGGATAAACGGGACCTGAATCGAGACTCTATCAACGTAACGCTGGATACTTCGGGTGAAGGGCGCTACGGCTACTGGTTTGGTCTGAACCTGGGTGATTCCCTGATGGACGGCACGCTCTTGCCTGAGAAGAATTTCTCCAGCGAGTGGGATGGTGCCTGGAGAGGTGCTAGTCAGCTAACCAGCCATGGCTGGTCAGGCGAGATTCACATTCCCTGGGGATCGGTGGCTATGCCTAGTGTGGATGAGCATCGTCGTCTTGGGCTCTACATGTCTCGAAAAGTTGCTTATGTCGATGAGCGCTATGGCTGGCCGGCGTTGCCGCAAACCATACCCAAATTCATTTCCGAACTACAAAGCTTGAGGGTCTCTGGCGTTAACCCAAAGCAACAGTTCAGTATCTTCCCTTTTACGTCGGTGACCCAGGACAGGGTTGATGATCAGGTTCGATACAAAACCGGTGCAGACTTTTTCTGGCGGCCTTCTTCAAACTTCCAGTTAACCGCGACCGTCAATCCTGATTTCGGCGCAGTCGAATCTGATGAGGTGGTTGTAAACCTGTCAGCGACAGAGACTTTTTTCCCCGAAAAACGATTATTTTTTCTTGAAGGACAGGGGATTTTTGTGACATCCCCCCGAGCAGATACCCGGGGAGAGGGCGTAGGAACTGGCGGTGCCCCGACCACGATGGTTAATACCCGACGCATTGGTGGGCAACCTTTGGAACCGGTGACGGGTTCGGATATCACGATTCATGAGCGCGAGTTGCGCCAACCAGTAGATTTGATCGGTGCAGTAAAAGTGACCGGTCAGTCGGGACCCTTGCGGTATGGCCTACTTGCGGCGTTCGAAGATGATTTTGAGTTTGACGCTCAGCGATCGGGAGACCCGTTCCACCTGGCGGCTGAGACGAGTGATTATGGTATCGCGAGGGTATTGCTAGAAGACGCACCAGGAGGAAGTTACAAGGCCGTAGGCGTAATGACTACGGCTACCTTAAACGATCGAAGAGATGCAAAAACTCATGGCCTGGATGCTCATTACCTGTCAGAGGATGGTAAATGGAAGCTCGATAGCCAGATGTTTATGTCGGACATCGATGATGTAGATACCGGGTTCGGTGGGTTTATTGACCTTGAGTACACCTTCCGGCAGGGCGTGGTTCAGCGGGTCGGCATTGAATATCTGGATGATCATGTTGATCTTAATGACTTAGGGTTTCTTTCCAGAAAAGACAATTTCAGAATTCGTACTGCCCATGTACGCCAGAATTCAAATGTCAGCTGGGCTCGTGACAATGAGTTCGATATTCGCGGTTTTGTGCAGCGTAACCGTGATGGCTTGTTCACCGGTGGTGCAGTATTTGTTTCAAACCGCATGACGTTTGAAAACCTGTCTAAATTGACGTTTCGCGCCAGTTTTAATCCCGAGTACTATGATGACCTGAACAGTTTTGGTAACGGCGCTTATCGATTGGCCAGGCGTCACTTTGGTGGTTTTATCTGGGAATCAGATTCGTCCCAACCATTCAGTTATGCTATTGGCGCCGGTTATAGTCAAGAAGACCTTGGTGGCGGAACAGACTTCGTCAAACTTATCGCGAACTGGCGACCCAGCGACCGGTTCGCACTATCAGCGAATATTGGATACCGAAATCGCGATGGCTGGCTGCTCTATCAGGAAGATCGCAACTTCACCACTTTTCAGGCGGAAGAATGGTCTCCAAGGGTCAGTGCAGACTACTTCCTGTCTGCGAAACAGCAACTACGGTTCTCGGTTCAATGGGTCGGGGTAAGGGCGAAGGAAGACAAGTTCTATCTGGTACCGGGCAATCCCGGTGATTTGATTCCAACCGCCAAACCAGAAGGTCCTACAGACAGTTTCAGTTTGTCGCAGATGACGCTTCAGTTGCGCTACCGGTGGGAGATAGCGCCGTTATCAGATTTATTCCTGGTCTATACCCGGTTGGTTGATGAAGGCTCTGCGCTAAAGAGCTTCTCAGATACCTTCTCTGATGGGTATGATGAACCGCTGGGTGATTACCTGGTGCTGAAGATCCGATATCGGTTTGGATCGTAAAGGAGTTAACGCTTGGCAAGATACGATTACTATTGTGATGCGAATGGGCAGACCATTGAGGTGGTCCATAGTATCTCTGCGCTGGTGAACAGTTGGGGTGACTTGTGTCAATTGGCCAGCAGGGATATAGGCGAGACAGATGAGAGCTCGCCCGTCAGGAAAATCATTACCACGGCACCGATGGCTAATACACCGGCTGGTAACAGCGAGTTAAAAAACCTGGGGTTCACCAAGCTTGAGAAACGCTACGATGGTACATACGAGAACGTGACTCGTACCGGTACCGAGAAAAGATTTCTCGATCCCAAAGACCCGAGTTCAATGCCACACCTTCACAAAAAAATCAGCGATTAAGCGACTAGAAGTGGAACGCCACCTGTAATCGGTCGACGTCCTGTGAAGAGCCAGAGGCTTGCATTAAACTCAAACGTTTCGACCCTGAAACCAGGTCCAACATTTCTGTCTAGTTCTTCTGTGCTTCCTTCTGGGGTTCGTTGTTCGAGCGTTCAGCCAGCTCTTTCTCCAGCAGGTAGTCCATCACGTCCAGCATTCGTTTAGGACCGACACTGCCTGAAGTACGCACCAGGTACTTTCCCTGAATCACGATGGAAGGGACCATGGCAACCTTCAATCGACGAGCCATGTTGTCTGCCTTGGAGAGTTCTGAAGCAACCCCGGCCGAATTGAAGGCGTTTATATAAGCCTGCTTCTCTCCGCCCATTTGTTCATAGAATTCTGACAGGCTTTCCAGATCGGTGAATGCTCTTCCGCCAGCGTGTACGGCCCTGAAAAAAGGCGTGTGGTATTTGTCATGTTCCCCTAATTCCTGGTAAGTCAGGAAGTTTTGGCCGAGCAGGCGCCAGTATTTGCTGGATATCGCGGGTGTCTGTATGAATTTAATGGAACCGCCCTTTTCCTGGACCCAATCAGCCAGAATAGGGTCAAAGTTGTAGCAATGGATGCAGGCGTAGCCGAAAAACTCCATCACCTCGATCTGGTCGGACCGAATCCTTCGTGGATTCTCTATCAACAGGTAGTGTTCACCCTCGATGAATTCACCTTGTGGCGCATCGTCTACGGTCATCCAGAATAGATACGCTGCTGCGGCGAGAACGACCCCGGAGAGTGAGGCTGCGGCTATTTTCTGTTGTACCAGCACTCGTGATTGTTTCCTTGCCATAGGTCAGGCCTTTTTTGATTAAAGAAAGTATTATAGGGAGCGATTATCTTAAGCAGAAGCGAATTGATGAGCGATCTTATTGCAGAGTCCCTTGAATTGCTCAGTGAGACTGATGCGGATATCTACGCAAGGGTTTACGAGCATTTCTTTCGCATGAACCCGGGCGCAGAAGAGCTGATGACCCACATGGATGAATTGACGCGCGGACGGATGCTGGAAGAAGTCACTCGCCTGTTAATGGTAGACGACCTTGGGGCAGAGTCTGCTTACGTGGCGTTTGAGTACAATAATCACAAGACCGCCTATAGCGTTCAGAGCAGGATGTATCGTCAACTGTTCGATGCCTTTGCTATTGCCGTAAAGGAAATTGTAGGTCTTGCCTGGCGCCCGGAGTTTGATGAAGCCTGGGTGAGTCGAGCGAAGGAACTTGAGCAGGCGTTTGATTTGGGATAACTGCCAGGCGTCTGGTTCGTCTGGTGCTATCCCTCGACGACTGACTTCACGACCGTGTCGATCGAGCGTTTTTAGTGACAACGTTCGGGTGGAATCGCAGAAGATTTCCCATGGGTGCGGCTTTGAACCCGGTAGCACTCATATTGATGTTGGTTGTTGCCCTGCCTTGATGTGTGATCTTGTTGAACGCTGCATACAGGGACATTGACTAGCGGGCTGAACCTATGGCGCTTAAGAACAAGACACTCTTCTATTACGGGCTTACTGATCTTCCGATCACAATGTCGCTGTTCCCTGTCGTTGTGTTTATTCCTATGTACTATACCGGTGAGATGGGAGTGTCGTTGGGCCTCGCTGCGATGATCATGCTGGCTGTTCGGGTCAGTGATGTTTTTACCGACCCGTTTTTTGGGTATATAACAGATCGGTTTCCAACGCCCTGGGGGAGGCGGCGTTTCTGGATTGTACTCTCGACGCCAATCATGATGTTGTCGGTGTACCAGTTGTTTCTGCCGCCGCAAGGCGCTGGACCCTGGCACATGGGCATATGGATGTTTGTCCTGTCAATTGCCACCACCATGATGATCATCCCTTATTACGCGTGGGCGGCGGAACTCTCACCAGATTATAACGAGCGATCAAAGATCACCGGCGTCAGATCGATGATGGGCGTGGTCGGAAGCCTTGCGGCACAGTTGGGCCCGGTCATTGCTGCCTTTTTCTTCGCGATGACGGGTACTTCAGCGGTGTTACAGGTTGTTGGAATCACGATGCTGGTGATCATGCCCATCTGTGTGTTTTTTACAGTGACAAAGGTGCCCGAGCCGACTGAGTATGTTAGTTCGCGCACACCGATCATGGAAGGTTTGAAGCTGATGGTCAGCAATAAGCCTTTTCTGCGATTGATCATCGCCTTCATGGTTAGCTCAACGGCGCTATCGATAACAACCCCGCTTTACCTTTTCTTCATTACCTACGTTCTTGACGCAGAAGACAAAGCCATCTACATGCTGACTTTTTTCTACCTCTCGAATATGGCTGCGGTTCCATTCTGGGTATGGTTGTCCACAAAGATCGGTAAGCACAGGGCTTATGTCGGTTGCTTCACGCTGATTGGGTTGGCACATCCATTTTATCTGTTCCTTGGCGAGGGAGACTTCTGGTACATGCTGCCCATCACGATCGTGACAGGCTTCGCTGCAGGTGGGTTTGCTGCATTGCCGAACTCAATGAAGGCCGACGTGATTGACCTTGATACCCTGACGACCGGGGAGAACAGGGCAGCGCTGTTTTTCTCAACCTATTCTTTTACCTACAAAGCGGCGGCGTCTATTGGTAGCAGCATTGGACTCTTTGCCTTGGCCCTCATTGGGTTCAACACGATGGAGCCGGTACTCAACACCCCGATGCAGCTTTGGGGACTTAAGTTCCTGTTTGCGATGTTCCCATCGATTTTCTACCTGAGCGCCTGTGCAATAATCTGGAATTACCCGATCACTGAAGAACGACATGCGGAAATGAGAGCTGAGTTGGAAGAAAAGAATCGTGCAGTGACGCTTGGCGCAGGGTCTTAGTGATACAGGCGCTCGTTACCTGGGGACGGCAAATAGTTCTTTACCGTCCCAGTCAATCGACATGACCCTCACCAGCTCGTAGAAATTAAGTAATGTTGGGCTGGATTCGTAGATCTCAATCATGTGACCCAATGTCGCCGTGGCGTCGATAAACCCAAATTCAACACCCCCGGTTTTTGTCTTGCATCTGGTAGCAAGAGCCAGTCCCGAGTCGTCAAACTGCCTGACTGCAGTGTCAAAGTCGTCAACAAAGATCGCCGTGTGGTGCAGCCCTTCCTGCTCTTTGGTGTACATGTCCCTGAACGGCGTATTCGGACTTTCGTCTTCCTGACGTACCAGTTCAACCATTACCTTTCCCCACTGACCATAGGCAGAAGTATGTACAAAGTCGGTCGCGACGCCGCGATGCTCTGCTGATTCAAGAAGGATGTTCTCACTGAGAATAAAAGGTCCGGCACCAAACTGCCGGTGCATTCGTGCTGCGGCCTCGCGTACATTTGTTACGTGATAAGCGATCTGGACGATGTCCAAATGGGAAGTATTTGATTGGCTCACGTGTATCCCTATAGAAGGTCTGTATCTCCTGCTATGAAATCAGATTTCGGTTAACTTGTCTAAGCAACCTGACGGGTTCAGACGCCTGTTCTTGCCTGGCATCGTCGAGTTCGTTCTTGTTCGTTGACCTGTCTAAATCCTTTAAGGTTAAAAAATATCCATATTGTGTCCCTCAAAAGGCCCGCTCAGGATCTTGCTGCATTCTCACAAAGAGGCAGACGATAGCCTTTCCAGTATGCGTAAAGTCGTGTTGTAATGGAAAATGAAGTCAGTAAAAAGGAAATAGTATATGTCTACCGTAATGATAGTCGGTGCCACACGTGGTATTGGATTGGAATTGGCGAAACAATACGCTGCAGAAGGAAACACCGTTATTGCGTGCGCCAGGGATAGCGGCGCTGCAGAGCAGTTGGATGCGCTTTCGAGCAGCTCAGATAATATTTCAATTGAGCAACTGGACATTTCTGATCCGGCATCAATTGAAGCGGCCGCTGCGAATATTGGCACCGGAGCAATTGATACCGTGATAGTCGTTGCGGGCGCACGTGGCGGCGCTCGTCAATCTCTTGATGATCTGGATATTGAGGAGTGGCACAGTTCGCTCAACACCAACACGATTGGTCCTACTCTGGTGGCGCGAGCATTCAAGCCTAATCTGCTTGCCTCGGGGAAGGGTAATTTCATGATTCTCTCCAGCCAGTTGGCTGCGTCTACCTGGCCAATGGGTGGGATGTATATCTACTCAACCACCAAAGCAGCGGTCTGCAAAGTAGGACAGATACTGTCACTCGATTGGGCTCAAGATCCCATAATCGTCTCCGTTATGCATCCTGGTTGGGTTCAGACTGATATGGGCGGTCCGAGAGCCCAGATTACCGTTGACGAAAGTGCCTCAGGTATTCGAAACGTTGTTGCAGGATTGACCAAAGAAGATTCGGGTAACTTTTATAAGTGGAATGGTGATATCCATCCCTGGTAGTCCTTACTCTATAGCCTATACTCTGTTGTTAAAGTTGAAGAAGCTGGTGGCACTGTCGTGTGTTGCCAGCGGAATCAATATCGATTCCATTGGTTGAACGATATCGTCCGTATATTAGATTCAGGAATCTCAGCCGAGCGACAGAATAGACTTTTGTAGGTTAGCTAATAAGTCTTATTCTTTTTCGCAAACTGCGTTCATCGCGCAATATCTTGCTCCTCGGTACTAGTCACGCTACTGTTGCGGCTCTCTGTTAGGCGGCGGCGTCATGTCTGCTCATTTTGCTACTTTTATATTGCGTTTTCGTTGGATGGTTATTTTGGCGACCCTGGTCGTTGCAGGCGTCAGTTCCTGGGGATTGCAGTTTATTTCCATTTCCACTGAGCCGCGGGATAATTTTGGCGCTGACAACCCCCAGTTAGTGGCGTTCGAAAACCTCGAGTCTAATTTTTCGCGAGTAGAAAACATATTTTTTGCCATCGCTCCTGATGATGGCAAAGTCTTCACCCCTCGCGTACTGAATATCATTGAGTCACTGACTGAAGAAGCATGGCGCACCGCTTACGTCAACCGGGTCGATTCCTTGACTAACTATCAACACACCTATGCACAAGAAGATGACCTTATCGTTGAGAATCTGGTGGAATTTCCGGACCAGCTCTCGTTAGCGCAGTTAGAGGAAAAGCGCGCCATTGCCATCTCTGAGCCTTTGGTCGTGAATCGTTTGATCTCAGCCGATGGACAGGTGGCAGGTATGAACCTGGATTTTGGTTTTGGCAACGCCGACGGTGATCACCAAGAACAAGCAAGTGAGTGGGCCTTGAAGAAAAAAGCTGACATCATGGCTGCTCACCCGGACATCAAGGTTTACGTC
>JABJED010000090.1 GCA_018665025.1 Gammaproteobacteria bacterium | reverse complement strand
TCTTTAACCTTGTCCCTCAGTTCCCGAATCATCGTTTCTGTCGTGTCCCAGTCTACGCAGGCATCTGTTACTGAAACGCCATATTTCAGATCAGCCAGGTTTTCGGGAATAGGCTGGTTGCCCCATTCAAGGTTGCTCTCGACCATTAGGCCAATGATAGATTGATTCCCCTCGACGATCTGATCACCTGCGCTGCTCGATACAAGTCGCTGCATGCCGGGGTCCTTGTTCGAATTCGCATGACTGCAGTCAATCATGATGTTTGCAGGAATATTGGCCTTTAGCAGGTGCTGTTCACAGAGGCTTACGCTGGCGGAATCATAATTCGTTCGTCCACCGCCACCACGAAGCACGATATGGGCGTGCGCATTGCCCCTTGTGTGGATGACTGAAACCTGGCCCTGGTGATTAATGCCGAGGAATCGGTGGGGTGCTGAAACTGACTGCAGCGCGTTAATCGCGACTTCAAGCCCTCCGTCAGTACCGTTTTTGAATCCGACTGCAGAGGACAGGCCACTAGCCATTTCGCGGTGAGTCTGGGACTCCGTCGTTCTGGCCCCAATTGCGCTCCAGGAAATTAAATCCTGGAGATATTGCGGGTTTACGGGGTCCAGCGCCTCGGTTGAAGTTGGTAATCCTAGCTCGGCAATATTGACCAGGAGCTGGCGACCCTGCTTTAGTCCCTCTGCAATGCAGAACGAATCATTCATTTGGGGGTCGTTGATCAATCCCTTCCATCCTGTTGTTGTGCGCGGCTTCTCAAAATAGACGCGCATGATCAGTAAAAGAGAGTCATCCACTTCGTCGGATAATGTTTTCAGCCGCTGCGCATATTCCATCGCAGCGGCTGTATCATGGATGGAGCAGGGACCAACGATCAGAAAGATTCTGGGATCCTGCCGGTTCAGGATTTTTTTGATCGCAAGCCTGCCGCCAGAAACTGTTTCCATTGCCTGAGAGGAAGCTGGAACGCTGTCTTTCAGCTCTTCCGGGCTCATTAATGTTTCCTCGTTCAAGACGTTTAAATCATCCAGTTTGATATTGTTCATCGCGTTGTCCTGTCTATGTCTCTAGCGGTTTGGCTTATAAAAGTCCAAAAAAAACCCCGATGGCATCCGCCTGTCGGGGTTTCTCAGGCGGGTTAACCGCCCAGATTGTTGAGCGATTTAGCTTTTGACGAAAAAGTAATACCCCAGCCAGCACGCACCAACGACTCTCACCGTCGGAGGGTTGACTGGGTTGCTAAAGCGCTGAGTAAATCGAAGGGTCATGGGCGGGATAATAGTCTTCTGGTGCGGGATTGCAAGCGACCTACTCAGTGACAATGACTGGTGTCCGCTATACCATGCTGCCTTTCCTGCCAGATGGCCATCCTTCGGATTAAAGAGTAGTGGAATACGAACTTTCAATTTTAATGATCTGCCTGTTGTTGGTTACCGGGCTGATTTCTGGATTCATCAATACCCTGGCGGGGGGCGGCTCCATGCTGACCTTGCCTGCGTTGATGATGTTGGGTATGCCTGCCGATGTTGCCAATGCCACGAATCGGGTCGGCGTCTTAATGCAGTCGGTGACCGGCGCAAAAGGTTTTAGCGATCAGGACAAGCTGGATAAGTCTACGATTTTGCCGGTGTTGGTTCCAACGATAGTCGGCGCGCTGGCAGGTTCGCTGCTGGCTTCCTTCCTGCCCGTCTGGGTTCTTAAACCCGTACTATTGGGGTCGATGATCACCATGGCGTTGGTGATGGTGATTAGGCCGCAAGCCGTCATTCCTGTCGCCGGAACCGAACCCTACAAGCTGGTGGATAGACCTGTTGCAGGTCTTGGGCTGTTTCTGGCGGGTGTTTACGGTGGATTTGTCCAGGCCGGTGTTGGGTTCATTCTTATCGCTGCCCTCGCGGGGGGCCTTCGCTATGACCTGATCAGGACGAACGCGCTCAAGACAGTATGCACAGCGGTCTTTTCAGGTGTCGCGCTGGTTGTTTTTGCGATGCGAGGCCAGGTCTGGTGGATCCCCGGCTTGATATTGGCCGTTGGCAGTATTGCTGGTGCAATGGCGAGTGTTCGATTTGCCATTAACGTCAGTCAAAACACGTTAAAATGGCTACTCTT
>JABJED010000089.1 GCA_018665025.1 Gammaproteobacteria bacterium | reverse complement strand
ATGTACTTGATTATGACCTAAAGGGTTTTTTCCCGGGTGGCCCCACCGATCCGAACTATGTGGCCGTGAAGCTGACTCCTACACGGGTCGAATTATCAGAAATGTTTGGCTCAGTAAACAAGCGCATCTGGCGAGCGTAAAAACGGGACGCAGGGGGTTAGATTCTAATCCCCTGCGTCCCGTATAACTTTTAACTTTATGTAGCAAAGCCCGGTTGGTTGTTAGCCGCCTGGATTCATAGACTGCGAGATAACCGAGAAACCTTCGGTAGCTGCCAAACGCTTTCCTACAACTGCCTGGTAGTCATCCGAGTTGTACCATGCCTTCGCTTTTTCAGTATTTTCAAACTTGATGACAACGGTCTGAGGACCCGGCGAGGTGCCTTCTATAGATTCAGAGGCAGCGTCAAAAGAGACGAGCTCTGCACCATGCGCCGCGAGGGTTGGTCCAGCGCCTGCGGAGTACTCCGCGTAAAGACTCGGGTCATTTACGGTGTATTGTGCGATAAAGTAAGCGGCCATGTTTGCTCTCCTTTGGTATGAATGATGGTTAGGTTACTGACTAAAACTTCGACAGGTAGCGAGTGTGTCATAAATGGGAAATGAAGTCAGCGCCAACTTTGAACTCTTCAATAATGCAGCGGAAAACAACCAACAGTTCATTGCCGATGAGTTGAAGTGGCTACTAGTGCCTGGCGCGCGGGTGTTGGAAATCGGCAGTGGTTCAGGCCAGCATGCGGTGCATTTTGTAAATCAGCTAGAAGAGGTCAACTGGCAACCAGCCGATAAGGAACCGTACTTTGGTCCGTTAGAACGAAACCTGAAAGGAATCTCACTTGCAGGACTGGAAAAGCCCATCTACCTGGATGTTGCCCGGTTCGATGTTACCGGGCGCTTCGACGCGGTATTTTGCGCCAACGTGATGCACATCATGTCCGCTGATTTAATACCCAGCATGATGGCTGGAGTTGCTAACCTGCTTGATGACGGTGGTCTGTTTATTCTTTACGGGCCCTATAAATACAAAGGCGCCTTTACAACAGAATCCAATGCAGAGTTCGATGAATGGCTCAAGTCCCGTGACGTGCTCAGTGGTATTCGTGACATTGAACTCGTCCAGGATAAGGCCAGAACACGCCTTCTGGAACTGATTGAAGACCTTCCGATGCCAGCCAACAACCGGTTGCTGGTGTTTAGAAAGTCATCTAAAAATGACCATGTCAGCGATTCAGGTTTCTGAGAATTTTGTACCCGGTGCGTAGTAACGCTGGTGCCAGATACCTGTTTGTGATTCACCCTCTATTGGCATGCGCCAGCTTTTAACCACACTTTTATCCAGGGGTAATCTGTACAGAGCACGAGCCTGGTCGATCGTATTTTGGACGTAATCCTCGGCGGCATCTGCAGGCACATATCTCTGTGCAATGCTTCGGTAAAGATCACGCCAGACGTCATCTTCGCCCAGGTCGTGTACCAATTCAGCCGCACCTTCGACAATCACCTTTCGGTACGGCAGCTCTTGCTCATCGATACAAAGTGCAACACGGGGATCATTACGCAGGCAACCGAACCATTCTGACTGTGCCCTGGGTGTAAAACAGATGCTGCCTTCATGAAGCACAAACCAGATAGGAGTGACCAGTGGGCTGCCATCAGGTCGCACGCAGGAAATTCGCATCAAAATGCCGGGTGTCTCCAGGAAAGATGTTTGTTCGTGGCTGGTTAATTTGGGCATAGGATCTCCGTTTATTGTCGGGCATTATGACTACCCATTCCGCATTAAGGTAAAGAGCATGATTTCCGATAACGAAATGTTCGATCAGTTTATCAGTGAATGCCGGTGGGCAGTACTAACTACGCTGCGCAAAAGTGGTAGCCCGGTTTCTTCAGTCGTTGCCTATGCACGTGATGGTGATGAGTTGGTCGTGAGTACGCCTGGAACGGCATTCAAGAGTAAGACCCTTGAAAAAGACAGTCGCGCTAATCTTTGTATTGTCCCCAATGAAGAACCGTTTAACTTCGTTTCGATAGAAGGGGACGTGACGGTCGAAAAAGAGAACCTGGTGCGCAATACGCGGTTAGTGTTCAACAACATACAGAACACCGGGTTTGATGAACCCGAGGACTTTGAGGGCTGGCTGGAAAGTCAACAGCGAGTCATTCTGAGGATTAAACCTACCCGTGTTTATGGTGTGATCAGGTAATGACTATCAACTGCGTTTGCAATTCCTGTAACGCACAAGCTTTTTTCACGGTTCGCTGCAAACTTGGTTGTATGCTTTGTTACTCCTCAGCGTGGCTGAGATTAAGGTCAGAGAGGTTTGTCCCTGGAGGCTGAATATTCACAGCAAGAAGTTGCGGGCACACCAGCTTTTGAGCTAGCTTACACATTGGACCAAAGGAATGATCAGCAATGCATGGGATGATAATAGACTGGATAGGCCATAACGCTGATAACCAGCCCGATAATATCGCGTTGATCGAGTTGCCGTCCGGCCGAACCCAGACCTACGGACAGATGCATGACCGGGTAGGCAGGGTGGCAGCGTGGCTGCAGTCTCTGGGTGTTAGAGAAGGCGACCGGGTCGGTGTGCTGGCGCCTAACTCCAGCGATACGATGGATATCCTATTTGCGACATGGCGCCTCGGTGCGGTGCACCTCGCGCTTAATTTTCGGCTCACCGCGGGTGAGCTTGATTACATCATCGGTAATGCAGAGCCTGATGTGCTTATCTATGACCAAGAGCTTCAGGATACCGTTGACGCTCTAACAGTGCCGATCTCACATGTTGTTGAAACTACCGGTGTGGGGGACGAGTCTGCGTTTGAAGCAGCGATCGCGGATCAAGCACCGATAAATGAGATGGTTGAACTGATGCAGGATGATCAGTGCATGTTAATGTATTCATCGGGTACAACAGGATTACCCAAAGGCGTCATTATCACCCACGGAATGATGCTTTTTGCGCAGTACAACGTTGCAAGTCTGTATTGCGCGCAAGATATGGTCAGCCTTGCCGTCATGCCGCTATTTCATAT
>JABJED010000478.1 GCA_018665025.1 Gammaproteobacteria bacterium | reverse complement strand
CAGCGTACAGACCGAGGCCAAGAAGAAGAACTTGGGGGATACGCTAAGAACGATTGAGCCAGAAGATCTGGTTCGCTACGGGTTGATTCCGGAATTTGTCGGTCGACTACCTGTGTTGGCGACCCTTGATGAATTGGATACTGAAGCACTGGTGCGAATCCTTAAAGAACCTAAAAATGCTTACACCAAGCAGTATTCGAAACTGTTTGAGATGGAAGGCGCAGAAATAGACTTCCGGGAAGATGCGCTGATTGCTATTGCTGAAAAAGCGATGGAACGAAAAACCGGTGCACGTGGACTACGCTCCATCCTGGAGGACGTGCTGCTCGAGGTGATGTACAAGCTGCCTTCCGAGCCGGAAATCAGTAAAGTAGTGATTGATAAAAACGTCATCAATGGCGCCTCGGAACCCTTGCTAATCTATGAAAACGTCGATCAGCAGAAGGCGGCGCCGGAATAAACGCGGAACATACCGTTTGTCCAAAATTGGAAAAAAAAGGGGCGTTTACGCCCCTTTTTTTTTGTAAACTATAGTTTAAGTTTAACGTAGATGGTGCGTGTGCCATTGCCGAAAAAGGTTATTTAATGTCTGAAGAACTCTTTGATGTACCGATTGTGACTCTCAGGGATATGGTGGTTTATCCGCATGGTGTGCAGCCACTCTTTATAGGAACCGAGAAATCGATTCGTGCCCTCGAGCACGCCCAGGAAAATGACGAGAACAAACGGATTCTTCTGCTTGCGAAGAAGGAGCCCGGGAATGAGAAACCCGGTAAGGATGATCTGTATTCTTTTGGAACGGTGGCGACCATCCTCCAACTTATCCGACTGCCGGACAAGACGGTGAAGATCCTTGTGGAGGGGTCCCATCGGGCGAAGGTAGGTAAAATTCGCGAGAATGATGAATTTTTCAGTGGTGATGTAGAGGTGCTGGACGAGCCGCTGATGGATCCCGGAGAAGGGCAGGCATTAATGCGAACGCTCATAGGAACCTTCGAGCAGTACGTTCAACAGAGTAAGAAAGTGCCCCCGGAGGTTATGACTTCCGTTGCAAACATCGAAGACCCCTCACGGCTCGTTGACACCATCGCCGCACAATTAACCCTGAAGTTAGAGGTCAAACAGCAGCTACTTGAAATGTTCGATCTGAAAGATCGTGTTGAGCATATGTTGGGTTTGCTTGAGGGCGAACTGGAACTCTTCACTGTTGAAAAACGCATCCGCGGTCGCGTTAAAAAACAGATGGAGAAGAGCCAGCGTGAGTATTACCTGAACGAACAGATGAAGGCGATCCAGAAAGAGCTCGGTGACATGGATGATGTTCCCAATGAGTTGGAGGACATGGAGAAGCGCCTGGAATCCTCAGGTATGCCAAAAGAGGCGAAAGAAAAGACCAAAGGCGAATTGAACAAGCTCAAAATGATGTCTCCAATGTCTGCTGAGGCAACGGTTGTCAGGTCATATATTGACTGGATGCTCAACACACCCTGGAAGAAGCGCTCAAAGGTCCGAACAGACATTTTGGCGGCAGAAGAAGTGCTCGACACGGACCATTATGGGCTTGAAGAAGTCAAAGACCGGATTCTTGAATATCTTGCCGTCCAGAAACGCGTGAAGAAAATTAAAGGTCCAGTGCTGTGCCTTGTAGGTCCACCTGGTGTAGGTAAAACGTCATTAGGTGAGTCTCTTGCAAGAGCCACAAACCGGAAATTTGTTCGAATGGCATTGGGTGGCGTGCGTGATGAGGCAGAAATCCGCGGACATCGTCGAACCTATATTGGTTCAATGCCAGGAAAGATCATCCAGAAACTTGCTAAGTCGGGCGTGAAAAACCCGCTGTTCCTGCTCGATGAAATTGACAAAATGGGACAGGACCACAGGGGAGACCCTGCATCGGCACTACTAGAGGTGTTGGATCCGGAGCAAAATAATACCTTTAATGATCATTACATGGAGGTCGATTACGATCTTTCAGAAGTAATGTTCATTTGTACCTCCAACTCAATGGATATCCCGGCGCCGTTACTCGATCGGATGGAAATTATCCGCATTCCGGGTTACACGGAAGATGAAAAACTTAATATTGCGACCCGGTATCTCGTTCCCAAGCAGATGGGGAATAATGGTCTTAAGAAAGACGAGTTGGCAATCGAAGATAAAACGGTCACAGACCTGATTCGCTACTACACTCGGGAAGCGGGAGTGCGGGGTCTGGAACGTGAAATCGCCAAAATTTGCCGAAAAGTGGTAAAAGGGTCAGCCCTGAGTGAGGTTGAACAATCAGGCACGCTGGTCGTGACGTCCGAACTGCTTGAGGTATATTCAGGGGTCAGAAAGTACAATTTTGGCCTGACCGAGGAAGAAGACCAGGTTGGGCAGGTGACAGGGCTTGCGGTGACCAGTGTGGGTGGTGAACTGCTGTCAATTGAGGCCGCTGTGGTTCCAGGAAAGGGTCGCCATATCCAGACAGGATCCTTGGGTGATGTGATGCAGGAATCGATACAGGCTGCCACCACAGTGGTCAGGAGTCGCGCAAACGTGCTGGGCATTGCTAAGGACTTCCATGAAAAGTATGACCTTCACATTCATATGCCGGAAGGAGCTACGCCCAAAGATGGACCCAGTGCAGGTGTTGGGCTTTGTACCGCCATTGTATCCGTTCTCACGGGGATTCCAGCCAGGTCGGATGTCGCAATGACGGGTGAAATCACCTTGCGTGGTCAGGTCCTGGCGATTGGGGGGCTTAAAGAGAAGTTGCTCGCCGCCCATAGGGGGGGGATAAAGATTGTTCTCATTCCAGATGAGAATAAAAGGGACCTCAAAGAGATACCGGATAACATAAAAAGTGATTTGGAGATCATTCCAGTTAAATGGATTGATGAAGTACTGGCAGTCGCGCTGCAAAGAATGCCTGAACCGCTATCGGAGGAGCTCGAATCAGACCTGAAGAATGATTCCCATTCAGGAGGTGAATCCGATGAAAGCCAGAGAATTAGCACCCATTAGCCAGTTTTATCTTGAAAAAGCCATGATCATTGGGTATAAAGTAGCGAGGCGCAAGGCATTTAGCGTACGCACATCATCTTGATCCATCGAGAACTGACTAAAAATTATAGAAGGGGTAGGGCGTGAATAAACAAGAGCTGATCGAAAACATTGCAGCATCCGCGGATATCACTAAGGCCGCTGCAGGAAGAGCGCTGGATTCAATGATTGATTCAATAACTGATTCATTGAATAAAGGCGACTCGGTTGTACTGGTAGGTTTTGGCACATTCAGCGTTCGTGATCGTGCTGCGCGTATGGGTAGAAATCCTCAAACCGGCGAAGAAATCCAGATCAAAGCTGCGAAAGTCCCAGCTTTCAAAGCAGGTAAAGCGTTAAAGGATGCAGTTAACTAAAAGCTTCACGCCGGCGACTTTACGTAATATAAAAGGTACAAAAGACAATAAGAAAGTAAGGTAATACAATAGAGAGGCGCATCATCGATGCGCCTTTTTTGTGGACGTTTTAAAACAGACTCACCTTCTTTAGTAAAAGGTAAAGGAATCATGCTAATTCAACGGTTGCGGGACGGTTCAGATGGGATCCTGGCAAAAGTCATTATCGGTCTCATCATCATTGTGTTTGGGTTATTTGGATTCGGTTCCATCACCACGTTTCTCGCGCCTGTCCCCAAGGTGGCAACGGTCAATGGGCAGGACGTCACGCAGCAGGCTATGGAGTTCGCGGTCGAACGTAATCGTCGTCTTTTACAGGCAAGGGGGGGCACTCTTGACCAGATCAACGAAGACGAACTACGCGACTCTGTGCTCAGAGGCCTGATATCAAGGGAAATTCTTTCCCAGGCGACGGACGAGTTTGATCTCTACTATAGTGATGCACAGCTTGATGGCGAAATTATTGCGAGTGACGTTTTCAAAGTGGGTGGCGCATTTAACGCGGACCAGTTCCAGAATGTGATCAGAAGCGCCGGGTATACGCCCCTGGTCTATCGTGATGAGATGCGTACTGACAGTTTATTCGGCCAGATGTTAGCGGGCATTCGCCAGTCGGCATTTGTCACCGAGGCCGAAAGCAAACGTTACAGTTCTCTTCTGAGTCAGACCAGGGACCTTGCATATCTGCAGATCCGGGTCGATGGATTAATTGATGAGGTCTCAGTTTCAGATGAAGAAATAGAGGATTACTACGCTGATCGTTCCCTGGACTTTGTCACCGAAGAAACAGTGAATCTTCAGTACGTTGAACTCAAACATGAACAGCTTGCGGCGGAGCTTGAGGTCGACGAGGAAGCGCTTGAGGAGTACTACCATGAAAACCAGGGTGACTACTCAACCGACGAGTCACGTCGCGTCGCACATATTTTGATCGAAGCTTCTGATGACGTGTCCATGGAAGCCACTCAGGTGAAAGCAAATGAAGTTTATGGGCGAATCAAGCAAGGCGAAGATTTTGCTGCACTCGCAGCAGATGAATCTGATGATGTAGGTTCTCGCGATAATGGAGGAGACCTGGGTTTTAATCCGCAGGGGACATTCTTTCCCGAGTTTGAAGCGGCGGCTTATGATCTGGCATTGAACGAGGTGTCTGAACCTGTAGAAACCGAAATTGGATATCACATCATTAAGGTGTTGGAGATTGATGAAGCAGTTCAACCGATGCTCTCTGATGTTCGTATTGAAGTCGAGCAACGCTACAGAATGGCTGCGACTGGAGATGATTTCGTTACCCGCTCTGCTCGATTAGCAGAATTGCTCTTTGAAGCGATTGATCTTGAGTCACCAGCGGCTGAGCTCGGTCTGGAAGTGCTATCAACTGGGAACCTCTCTCGTGAATCGGAGAATTTTCTGATGGCAAATAATTCGGTTGCCACTGCAGCTTTTAGCGCGGATGTGCTGATTGATGGAAACAACAGTGACCTTCTGGAACTGACGGATTCACACCACGTGGGGATTCGCGTCGAAGGGTATTCACCGAGCGTTACCAGATCCCTTGCGGAGGTTACTGAAGACATTCGTTACATTCTTAACCGCGTCAAGGCGCAAGCACTTGCGGGAGTAAGAGCTGATTCAATTGTTGAAGCGATTAAAGGTGGCTCACTTTCACAGTATGTGGCGAATGAATACGGGCTGGAATGGATTGTGGCACCCTCACTTTCGCGGTTCTCGCGCGATATTGATCCGTTGGTCATGCGTGAAGCATTCAAGCTACCCAGGCCCGCTGATGATAAAGAGTCGCTTGGTATTGCAATTCTTCCTAACGGGGATAGCCTGGTGCTACGGGTATCTGAGGTGACAAACAGGCCCTCGACAGAATTGGTCGAGGCTGAGGTAGCCAGTTTTCGGGAGAGTCTGGCGTCGCAGCTAGGGTCGATGGACTTTCAGGAATTTGAAGATGCTCTGACGGCAGAAGCGTTGATTGAGCGAGTTAATTAATTAGACGGGTAACGTCAACATAAAGTGTTAGCTGGTCGCCCGGATGAATATAATTTTTCACGTTCAAAGCATCGTTCCAGGACTTGATGCTTTGGACGGAAATATTAAATTTGCTGGCGATCAGGGATAAGGACTCTCCCTTCCGAACCCGATAGTTAAGCTTACGAACCTGGTTGGCACGCGGCCCAACAGGCTGGGCTTTGGTCTGGGTGTTGTTCGTGTTGTTGGTTTTCTTGAATATCTTTAGTTCGGTTCCTGGATGCAAGAGACCGGTTGTGCCCATTCCATTCCATTTCGCCAGTTCACGCATACCGACATCGAATTTATGGGCTATTTCCCAGAAGCTGTCACCGGGTTTAACAATATAGATGATTGGTTCAACGCCGTAACGCGTTTCCAGAGTCTGTTGCTTTGTTGCCAACCTGCTGCTTTGGCTCATGGCGTAGTCAGCGTCTGGTGACGCAGCTGGAATCATCAAAGATTCCCCCGCACGGATCAAGTTACCTCGTAGGTTGTTTGCGCTCCTGATTGTATCGACGGTCGTTCGGTATTTGTTTGCAATTGTGCCAAGGCTTTCGCCGTAACTTACTTTGTGTCGTTGCCAGGCCAAACGCTCAGTAGGCGGAAGTTCTGATACTCGCTCACGAAATACGTCCGCCTTGCCGACAGGGATGATGAGTTCGTGTGGCCCATCCGGATGAGTTGCCCACTGGTTAAATCCGGCATTCAGTAAGTAGATTTCCTTTGAAGAGACATCTGCCAGCTCTGCGGCTTTATTCAGGTCGAGCTGGCCCATGGTTTCAACAACTTCCCAATAGGGCTTATTGGCGACATCAGGCAGAGTCATATGGTAGCGGTCGGGGTGGTTGATTAGCTCACTTATGGCAAGGAGCCTGGGGACATAGGTATAGGTTTCGCGAAAAACCTTAAGGGACCAGAAATTTACTTCATCCGCGGGCAGTTTACTGGCACGTATCGAAGAAAGAACATTGCCCTGGCCTGCATTATAGGCTGCCAGTGCCAGCAACCAGTCTTCGCCCAGCATATTGTGCAGATACTCGAGATAATCGATAGCCGCCGTGGTAGAAGCCCTGACATCTCTTCTGCCGTCATACCACCAGTCAATTTTCAAACCATACACACGAGCGGTGCCAGGAATAAATTGCCACAAACCGGCTGCCCTGCTATGAGAATAAGCGAAGGGGTCATAGGCACTTTCGACAATAGGGAGAAGTGCAAACTCGAGAGGTAACCCGCGCTTTTCCAGTTCTTCGATGATGTAGTGCAGGTGGGGTGCGGCACGTTTGGTGACGCGTTCAACATATTCTGGATGATTTACGTACCATTTCAGTTCATCCATGACCCGTTTTCTATCCGTTTCATGTGATAACCGGAATCCGTCGCGCATCCGTTGCCATAAGTTCGTCTGCACCACGTTTGAATCCTGGGTCGAGGGCTCTTTATGAGCCGCTGAGGGCTCTTTATGAGCCGCTGAGGGCTCTTTATGATGAGCCGCTGAGGGCTCTTTATCAAATAAGTTATCCGTGGTCTGGGCGGAATCGGGGCCTTCCTTGATTGCGCAACCGGCCAGCAAACAAAACAGTACCAGTGAGGTAAATGGGTGGGACAGGGACATATAAGGCTTAACTCTAGGCATTATGTGGGGGCAGCACAGATTGTCCGGTCTCAGAACCAGGCGACCCTTGAACTTCCATGTAGTAAGACATCAATCTTCCATTATAATAATTAAGCACCTATTGAACACACTGATATGCACAATGATTTTTCAGCCCTGAGCAAATCGTCGCGATGGGTACTGCAAGATATCCGGTCGTGGTTTTCCTCAGATTTGGGCAGACACGTGCTGAAGACCGAATTGGCCATGCTCGAGCAACTACTACCTGGACTCTTTGGCTACCACCTTGCACAGTTTAGCGTTCAGGACAGTGTGCTGCATGATGCCAGCCCGATCCGAAACAAGATCATTATTAATCTGGATACGACGAAAGCTGGTCTGGTATCAAACCCTACCCAGTTGCCGTTTGCCAATGACAGTATTGATGTCGCGCTTTTGCATCATCTTCTTGATTTCGCGGAATCGCCGCAAAAAATCCTGCGAGAAGTGGCCAGGGCTACTCTTCCGATGGGTCATATCGTGATCGTTGGATTCAATCCAATGAGTCTGTGGGGAGCCTGGCGAACCATTGTGCGCTGCACGCGCTACAAAAATATTGCCCCCTGGAATGGTGCGTTCATTAGACCTGGGCGATTAATGGACTGGCTTAACCTGCTGGATTTTAAAATCGACAGAGCGCAGTACTCGATCTATCGCCCCCCTATCAGCCAGTATCTTGGTGATGTTAACGACTATTCACATGGGGTCAGCCGAAGCCTTAACCTGCCTATCGGATCAGTTTACGTGATTGTCGCCAGGAAACACGTCGGTGCCGTGCATTCCATCAAGCCTGTCTGGAGCCGGCATCAGGCATTCGGCCGGTTGAGTGCGGTGCGCTCTGTGAAACACGATGGCTTGACGAAGGTGGAACATGATTCAGGTCAGCATGAACAATGAATAACCGGGAAGTCCAAATATTTACAGATGGCGCATGTCGGGGTAATCCAGGTCCGGGTGGTTGGGGTGTGCTCCTTCGTTCAGGAAAAACCGAGAAGGAACTCTGGGGTGGTGAGCCTGATACAACCAATAACAGGATGGAGCTCACTTCTGCTATTCGTGGGCTCGAAGCGCTAAATCGGGCTTCAAGCATTGTGCTGACAACCGATTCCCAATATGTGCGTAAGGGAATCACCGAGTGGATTAAAGGCTGGAAAGCGAAAGGCTGGAAGAATGCCAGTAGGCAACCGGTCAAGAATAGGGATTTGTGGGAACGGCTGGATGAATTGTGTGAAACGCACAATATTGACTGGCGCTGGGTAAAGGGTCATAGCGGTCATATTGAAAACGAACGGGCAGATGCCCTGGCCAATCGCGGCATTGATGAACTAGGGAACCTCTGATTAAGGTCTATTTTCGCCAGTACGGCGTCAGATGCGTACTCAGGAATTTGTTAACTTACAACATGTTAACAAATTTCCTTCGCGCGCCTCTTCCTTGCCCTGACAAAAATATCCTCTTAATCAGAGGTTCCATAGGAGAGGTCAGATGCGACAGGTAGTATTGGATACTGAAACGACAGGACTAGAAATCGAGGCAGGTCATCGAATTCTTGAAATTGGTTGTGTGGAAATTGTTGCAAGGAAATTAACTCGCAGGCATTTTCACCAGTACATCAACCCGGAGCGGGAAAGCGATGATGGTGCGCTAGAAGTACACGGTATAACCAGCCAGTTCCTTGCCGACAAACCCCTCTTTGCAGATGTGTGGGAAAACTTTCTACAGTTTGTTGATGGCAGTGAACTCATTATCCACAACTCTGCATTTGATATTGGATTCTTGAATCGCGAGATGCGCTTGCTTGACCCTTCATTGGGTAAGCTAACGGACTACTGTAGCGTGATAGATAGCCTTGCGTTGGCGAGAAACAAACATCCGGGTCAGAAAAATAGCCTTGATGCGCTTTGCAAACGATATAGCGTCGACAATTCACAGCGGCAACTTCACGGGGCTTTGCTGGATGCAGAAATCCTGGCAGATGTGTATCTGCTCTTAACGGGTGGTCAGGTAACGCTGGGCCTGGGAGAAGAGCTAAATAATCAGAAGGGCTTGAATACCAGAGTTGAATTAGATACAGACAGGCCTCGCCTTAAAGTTATCAAGGCAGATGAAGAGGAGCTGAGTGCGCACGAAAATAAGCTGGATCATCTGGATGAAAAAGGCGAAGCGGGTGCAGTCTGGCGCAGTAACTTTACTGGAGAGACAGGATGAGTGAATTCTATTGGCCTGAGCCTGACCTCAGCTTTTTACCCGGGACCAAGGCGGCAGGGCTAGGCGAGGCGAGTTATTTTGTTTGCCATAACAACAACATCCTGCAGCTTGTTGATGAAAACGAAGCATGGCGTCCCGCCACTCTTGAAGAGCTTGGTCAGTTCGAGGGAGTTCATGAGCATTACATGGGAATGCTAGGGGGGAAGGAATGCTTTGCCGTGGAGGCCTCAGGGCCCGGCACAGCGGGGTTCTCTAACCTTCGCATGAATATTCAGAATATAGACAGGACACTGTTCAACCTGGCAGGTAGGGCGCTACAAATTTGCGACTGGTATCGCTGCCATCAATTCTGCGGTCGTTGCGGCGAGGCCACCACAGAGAGTCAAAGCGATCGTTCTACAGTGTGTGCCGGGTGTAAATTGAACTTTTATCCAAAGCTATCTCCATCCATTATCGTGCTTGTGCATAAAGGTGATGAAGTCCTTCTTGGGCGTAACCATATGTTCCCCGAAGGACTATTCAGCACGCTGGCCGGGTTTGTCGAGCCAGGCGAATCGATCGAAGAAACGGTCATTAGGGAGGTGAAAGAAGAAGTTGGAGTAAACGTAAGTAACCTCAGCTACCGCGGTAGCCAGCCATGGCCATTCCCTAATTCGCTGATGCTCGGGTTTCACGCGGAGTATCAGTCGGGCGACATTGTTTTGCAGGAGGATGAGATAGCGGAAGCAGATTGGTTTCCCTGCACTGACCTCCCTTTGATTCCAGGAAAGTTCGCCATCAGTCGATGGTTAATCGATGAGTATTTGTCGCAGCGTGGCATTCCCGCCTGATGGAATGTGGGGTCAGTCCTGAACCTTGAAGACGACGGTCGGGTCAGCGCTCTTGAACAGATAGAGCAACAGTTGACTCAGCACGATGTTACCGTCTGCTCTATATTGGCCATTCATAAATGCCTCCATCCCATCGCGTGTTCCCATTAGCAGTTGCCAGCAGGTTTCATGATGGTCCAGATACAAGGTGAGCGTCGGATCGGTTGCGCTACCCTCATTAAAGCTGAATAAGTCTTGCGATACACAAAGAAAGAAATCTTCGTCCTTGGTAAACCTGAACTGGAAAACCGTCGAGTTTCGCTGGAGTAAACCAGGTTTGAAATGAGGCTCAAGCGCCTTTTGTTTTTCTGTAAGCAGTTCCGATAGCACAGTTGGGATACCTGTTGGATGTATATGATATGACGGCAGTTTACCTACCGTGTGAACGAATCGCATCCATTGCTGTTTTCGATACCTAGCAGTTCATTCCTCAGGCAGTAAGCCAGGTTGGCTGTTGCAGGGAAGAGATTGATTGACTGCTCTAGTTGTCGTAATGCTTCTTCGGCCTCTGGCGGCTCAAGGAGGAGTATTCTGGCAGAGTAGTAGAAGTAACGCGCCTGCTGTTTTTTTATAATGTGCGTGGGCATCTGGAGGCCGGCTGCAGTAGCGACCTCCTTGAGCAATGGCTTGTTAGGAGTCCTGTCCGTACGACCCAGTTCATCCTCGATCAGCATCATCTTCCCTGAAAAAGTGCCTAGCAGGCGATTGAATCTCTTTCGTTGCTCAGTATTCAGGGTGGTGAGTTCCTGCTTCTGGTATCTGATGTAAAGCTGCGTAAAACTGGCGAAAATGAACTCGGCCAGTTCAAGTTCCTGCTGGCGAAAAATGCGTCCTTCGTCATACATGTCAGATAATGTATCAAGGAATGCTTCTGCCTCTGGTAGCAGGTAAGCGTTGTCCATGCCAGGCAGTTGGAATTGGTCGTACAGGCCGTAGCTGCTTACGGGTGAAAATTTTGTTTCGACGGTGAAGATGGGCCGGTTACTTGTCTCTATGAACTGCGTCAGCGTTTGCTCTCGTTTCGACTTTGATGCCGCGACAGGGGTCAGTCGATTGGGAAATGTCAGGTTGTTCCAGTTATAGACACTGATATCTGGCCTGAGCTCCTTCACGTAATGCAGGTATCCAATCGGGAAAGACAGTAAGTCTCCGTCAATAAATAAAACAGCTTCTTCGGGAAGGGAGCCCAAGAGCAATGAGAAGTAATCTTCTACCCACGAGTCTTCGCTCCGGTTATTGAAAGGTAGGTTCGTGAAGGTAATAGTCAGTACGACGAATAAACCAAGAGCACACTGTGTGACCTTGGCGGCCATTAAGCGGTGTAATGACGAGATTGCAAGCAGGCCGTACCCCAGCCAGATAGCCAAGCTCCCATAAGCTGTGATGGGATAGGGCATAAATATTGCCTGGCCGTTCCGGTCGAATTCAAATCCAAGCATCAGGGTTAACAAAAAGGTGCAACCCAGATAATTCAATAGAAATGCAATAGCCTGGTGGCGAGGAGCCGTCTTGAAGCTGTAGTAGACCCCCAAGGCCGCAAGCAACGAGAGAGGAAAGCCTATTTGCCGGATAGTTTCCAATGGCAGCCAGCTAAGAAACGCTAGTTTGTCTGCGATGGTCGCACCGGACTTGTCGTCGTTGTAAGAGCTGCGTGAAACATAGTCTACAAATTCGTTAAAGGTGTTGATCGGTCCGTAGACACCGAATAGGTCATTGGGAGGTGTGACAAGATAAAAGTAGGGTGTTAACCCCAAAGCAAATAAAAGAAGCGTCGTTAAAAAAAACCGCAAAGTGGTTAGTTTGGACAACAGTGACCTGATCCTTGGCCACACGACCGCAAGCAGGGCCGGTGCCGAAAGCATCGTCAGGGGCCAGTGGTTGGATAGGGCCAGCCCAAAAACCAGGCAAGCCAGGTACCAGTCAGCTTCCCGCTTGTGTTGCACAAACCTGTCCAGCGTATACCAGCACAGAAATAACAGGAATGCAGCAAGGCTATAGACTTCAATAATTATTGATTGAGCCCAGAAAGTTGCAGTGAAAGCGTAGGCTAGCGCGACGCTCATTGCGACAACGCTGTTTCGAGTGATGGACAGCAACAGAAAGAAAAACACAACGATAGTAAATGCCCCGAACAGCGCAGAAACCAGGTTCCCATTCATCACCTCAGGAGAGATAACCAATGTACTGCAGGCGAGGGTGAAAAGCGGATACCCGGGGGGGTGTGCAAGACCGTCGTGGTAACAAACCATCTGGAAAAGACCGGCATCTTCCAGGGTGATAGACATTGGCATAGTCGCAGCGTAGGTACCCAGCGTGATCACGAAAATAAGAATCGCCAGTAAACTCGGGTGCATTGATCTACGCATGCCAGAAGTATACATCCCCGGGGCCCTTACCACGCTGCCTACAAGGGAGATTGTGGTAGCATGTGCAGTCTTGTAATTCGGGAGTTTTTTAATTGGAGTTTTTGATCGAATATGGCTTGTTTCTAGCAAAATCAGTGACGGTATTGGTGTCGGTTCTGGTCGTTATTGTCGTTATCTTTGGCTCGGCCCAGAGACAAAAAGATCCAGATGTTGGGCATATTGAAGTTAAAAACCTCAATGATTCTTTGGAAGGGATTACCCATAGCCTGAAATCGATTGTGTTGAACCCTGAGTTGCTGAAGAAGGATGCAAAGCAAGAAAAGAAGAAAGAAAAAGAGAAGCACAAAACACAGAAGAAAGATCTGAAGCAGGGTGAAGGGCCCAGGCCCCGAATGTTTGTCGTAGACTTTGTCGGCGACGTCCAGGCGTCTGAGGTCGTTAACCTCAGGGAAGAAATAACCGCGATCCTGTCAGTTGCAGAGCAGCAGGATGAAGTGCTGGTTCGTCTTGAAAGCCCTGGTGGCGTAGTCCACGGCTACGGGCTCGCTGCGTCACAGCTCCAGCGAATCAGAAACAAGTCTGTTCCTCTGACCGTCGCAGTAGACAAAGTGGCGGCCAGTGGCGGATACATGATGGCTTGTATCGCTAATAAAATCATTGCTGCACCTTTCTCCCTGTTAGGCTCGATTGGTGTGGTTGCCCAGATCCCTAACTTTCACCGTATTCTGAAGAAAAACGACATCGATGTTGAAATCCTGACAGCCGGTGAATACAAAAGAACGTTGACACTGTTTGGTGAAAATACCGATAAAGCCCGTGAAAAATTTGTCGACGATCTTGAAGATGTTCATGAGCTGTTTAAGGATTTTGTGTCCGACAACAGGCCGCAGGTCGATATAGAAAAGGTGGCGACGGGCGAAGCCTGGTTTGGGAAAAGAGCCCTGGAGCGTGACCTTGTTGATGAGTTGAAAACAAGCGACGAATACATTGTTGATAGCTGTGCTGACAGGGATGTGTTCCTGGTGAAGTACGTAGTGCACAAGAACAAAATGGACAAGCTTTTTGAGCGAGTCACCCGTTTATGGATGGGTAGCACGTTATCACGGCAGACAATGCTGCAGCAGACCTTGCCTAACCAATTTATACAATAAGTCCGGAGACGATATTGACCAGTTTTAGTGCCTTTTGGGTAGAGAAGACCGAGGACGGTGTAACACACCAGGTCATTGAGCGAACAACTGATGACTTACCTGATGGGGATGTGCTCATTAACGTACATTACTCATCGCTAAACTATAAGGACGCGCTTTCCTCGAAGGGATTGCCCGGCGTGACGAAAAGTTACCCTCATACGCCCGGAATAGATGCCGCAGGCCAGGTTGTCGAATCGAATTCACCTTTGTTTAAACCTGGCGATGATGTTGTTGCTATCGGGTTTGACCTGGGGATGAACACCCCGGGCGGGTATGGGCAGCTCATTCGTGTCCCTGCCAGCTGGATCACGCCTTTGCCTGCTGGAATGACAGCGCGTGAAAGTATGATTATTGGCACGGCCGGCCTGACGGCGGCGCTGTGCTACGACAAACTCCTTAAGATGGGCGCCAAGCCTTCTGATGGCCCAGTGGTGGTAACGGGCGCAACCGGTGGTGTTGGATCGGTTGCTGTCGCTCTGCTGGCTAAAGAGGGGTTCGATGTTATCGCTAGTAGTGGCAAGGCGGACAAGGCAGATTATCTTAAAGGCCTGGGTGCAAAGGAAGTGATTGATCGCCAGTCACTGTCTGAGCAAAACCCCCGACCCATGGATGCAATGAAGTACGCGCACGGTATTGATACTGTTGGTGGCGAGATACTGACTAACGTGATTAAGGGTTTAAGTTACGGCGGTAGTGTCGCGATTTGCGGCTTGGTTGCCTCGCCTGCTTTCACCACTACGGTTCTGCCTTTTATTTTGCGCAATGTGAACATTCTGGGTATCGACAGCGTGTCGCTGCCGATCGAGGAAAAAACCCGCGTCTGGAACATGCTTGGAACAGACTGGAAGTTGTCTTCCCTGGAGGACATGGTTGTTGAAATTGGCCTGAACCAGCTGTCCGGTGAAATTGACAAAATTTTTGCCGGTGGAGTGGCTGGTCGTACGCTGGTCAAACATGAGACGCTTGGTTAGTCCCTGCGCAGTCGATCATTGACAGCAATAGGCGTGGGGTATCGAAACACCACCAGGTATGAAGACGCCAAAAAAGTCAGGATAGCAGTAGCCTGTATCAGGTGAGAGACTTCCTGGCTGATCAGGTTTTGTGCCGTCGCGACAAACGCAATCAGCAATGAGAATTCACTGATCTGGCCAAGGCGGAAACCTGTTTCCCATCCTAACGCGCTTGTTTCACTCATCCTTCTTAACATGAACCTGAAGGTGACAGGCTTCAACGCCAGTATGACGGTGGCGATGACAGCTGCAGGTATGATGACTTCAGCCAGAAGATCCATATGGAACCCTGCGCCAATCGAGAAGAAAAATAACACGAGGAAAAAGTCCCGGAGCGGTTTCAGGTGATCAGCGATGTAGAGGGCGATAGGGCTTGTGGCAATAGTCACGCCAGCGATGAAGGCACCAATTTCAAGTGACAGGCCAGCCAGTTCAGAGAGTTCGGCCAGCCCCAAACACCAGGCAATCGCAACCAGAAAAATATATTCATGGAAGGCGTCGAACTTTTCCAGCAATGGTAGAAGGACATACTTTACGAATAGCCATGAAAACAGGACCAGCAGAGGCAGGCTGACTAAAACTCTCGCGATTTTGGCCACACCATCAAATTCCATTAATCCACCGGTAATCACCAGTAGTACAATAATTGCTATTAGATCCTGGATCAGCAGTAGGCTGATCATCAGTTCACCGGTGTGGCGATGATGCAGCACCGTTGTCGGCAGTAATTTGATTCCGATAATAGTACTGCTGAACATCATGGCGATGCCGATGATGATCGTTTCAGTCATGGAGTAGCCGAAGACTGATGCGATCGAAAAACCCACCGCAAAAAAGACCAAAGAACTGCCAACACCCACCAGCATTGCGCTACGTAGGGTCTTAATTAACTTCGCGGGCTGCATATCGAGACCGAGCAGGAACAGTAAGAAAATAATCCCGAACTTGGCGATACTGCTAATGAGCTCTGGGTTATCAATGAGTGCCGTGCCGGATGGACCAAGAATCATCCCGGTGACGATGTACATGACGATAAGCGGCTGGCGCGTAAATAGTGCCAGCGTTGCAAGGATCCCTGCACACGCAAAGATCAGGAAAAATGAAAACACAAAAGGGTCAGAACCCATGGTTGCTCGTGGCGGGAATATGTACTGATATTAAGGGAAACACGCTTCGAACCAAAACGTTAGCTGGCACGCGCCCTGAACAGGGGTTCGCGGTTGAAGGCTGGTTGGTAGCTGAAAGAAAAGCCTTTCAATCTTTCAAGACCCTGCTCAACATTCTGCCCGTCAGCTAATTGGAACGCATTAAAGCCGCATCGGACCATCTGTTCCAGCTGGTCAATGCGGATATCTCCCACAGCGCGCAGTTCAGCTTTGTATCCATACACCCTTCTTAAAAGATTGGCAGAAGAATAGGATCGGCCGTCCAAAAAAGCAGGGAAGTTAAGAGCAATGACGGAAAGAGTTGCCACAAACTCTTTAATGCTTTCAATATCTTCATCAGAATCTATAAACACGGCTGTGGGTTTCTGGTCCGCCGCCAGAAATTCCGCAATCGTTGCGAGAGGTCCTGTGACGTCGGTTGTGATTTCCAGGTCAATAATCAATTGGTTCATGAGGTGTATACCGCTTGTTTGTAGGGATCTATGCCTACCCGGCGATAGGTGTCCAAGAAACGTTCAGTGCCTTCCCGTTTATCCAGGTGCACGTTCACCAGCTTCTGGATGACAGACGGGATTTCATGCCGGGCAAATGAAGGGCCCAGAATTTTAGCGAGGCTGGCGTCTTCATAACCTGATCCGCCGATTGACACCTGGTAAAACTCCGCGCCTTTCTTATCGACACCCAGGATGCCTATGTTGCCAACATGATGGTGACCACAGGCATTCATGCAACCTGAAATGTTAAGATCCAGATCGCCAAGATCGTGAAGATAGTCCAGGTCATCAAACTGGCGTTGTATTGCCTCTGCCACTGGAATCGATTTCGCGTTCGCCAGAGAGCAGTAATCGCCACCCGGGCAGCAGATAATGTCGGTGAGCAAACCCAGGTTTGGTGTGGCAAGTTTGGCGCTGACCAATGCCTGCCAAAGACTGAAAAGTGATTTTTTCGGGACATCTGCGAGCGTCAGGTTTTGTTCGTGAGTAACCCGAGCTTCACCGAAACTGAATTCATCGGCGAGATTCGCCACTGTTTCCAGTTGTTTGTCCGTGACATCCCCTGGTGGAATACCGGTTTGCTTCAGCGCCAGATTGACGATGGAGTAACCCGCCTGTTTGTGCGGTTTCACGTTTTGCTTCAACCAGTTGCTGAAGCCGGAGTTGTCGGCAATGCGATCATCGATCTCTGGAACGTGGTCGTCCAGAGCTTCGTAAGGTGGAATAGTGAAATGCCCTTTGACCCTTGAGATTTCAGCGTCAGTCAGCGTGCCGGTGCCATCTTTAAGCGTTTGCCACTCAGCATCAACCTTTTCTGCGAAGGCTTCCGGGGTCATGGCCCGGACCAGGATTTTGATTCGTGCTTTGTATTTGTTGTCTCGCCGTCCGTACCGATTGTAGACGCGCAGGATTGCTTCAAGGTAAGTCAGTAGATGCCTGGGTTCCAGGTTCTGCCTAATCACCGGAGCGATCACAGGCGTACGGCCAAGCCCACCACCGGCGAGGATTTCAAAGCTGGTGACACCATCGTTGTTGAATATCCTGACGCCGATGTCATGTACCTGCACTGCTGCACGGTCCTGCGCAGCACTGGTGACTGCGATTTTGAATTTGCGTGGCAGCCAGTTGAATTCGGGGTGGAACGTTGACCACTGGCGAATAATTTCGGCCCAGGGTCGTGAATCTTCTATTTCGTCTTGTGCGACCCCGGCGTACTGGTCCGAAGTTACGTTCCTGATGCAGTTCCCGCTGGTCTGGATGGCATGCATCTCAACGCTGGCGAGTTCTTCAAGAATATCCGGTACTTCCTCAAGTATGGGCCAGTTCAGTTGCACATTCTGGCGGGTCGTCAGGTGCGCATAGCCCCGGTCAAAGTGGCGAGTAATATAAGCAAGTTTTCGTAATTGTCTGGAAGACAGCAGCCCATATGGCACGGCAATCCGTAACATGGGCGCTAGTCTTTGGATGTATAGGCCGTTGCGAAGTCGAATGTGCTGGAATTCTTCCGCCGGTAGTTCGCCCGCGAGGAAACGGTTTGTCTGGTCGCGATATTGCGCGACGCGTTCATCGACCATTTTCTGGTCGTATTCATCGTATACGTACATGGGAAGTCGCGCCAGATTTCGTGGAGGCCGCTAATATAGCGGCTAGGTTGAGTAGGGTGAACGACTAGTTCGGTATATGGTTATACCAAATTATTCTCGATAACCCGTGTGATACGGCCTTTAGAGAATTCAGGCCTTTCCTGCATCCCAGGCACCTCACCTGAATCCTCCTCCTGTCGCTTTATTTAACCCGCTGGTTACTATAGTTGCCTCGGCGCGTTCACCGCGATAGCGTTCACCTCACGAAAAACTTTCCGCACCTTTGAGTGCAAGGAACCACTGCCCATGAATTATGCACTAAACGACAACATCGCCACCCTTACATTAGATGATGGCAAGGCAAACGCTGTCAGCCATACGTTGATCGATGAATTGAACGCCGCGCTGGATCAGGCAGAAACCGAAGCAAGCGCACTAGTCCTGCTCGGCAGACCGGGGGTTTTCTCAGCGGGCTTCGACCTAAAGGAAATACAAAAAGGAGCAGAGGCCTCCGCAGCACTCGTCGGCCGCGGCGCTGAGATGTTTTATCGACTGTTTAATTATCCATTACCACTAATCGCCGGTTGCACAGGTCACGCCATGGCTGCAGGAGCATTTATTCTGCTCAGCTGTGATACTCGGGTGGGTGTCCGCGGTGAGTTTAAATTAGGATTGAACGAGACAGCCATTGGCATGTCATTGCCTGTATTCGGGCTCGAGTTGGCGCGCAACCGGTTGTCAAAACGACACCTGACAGCGGCGGTCATTCAGTCTCGATTATATGACCCAGAATCTGCCGTAGATGCCGGTTATCTAGACGAAACAGTCGAGGCCGGCGAGCTGGAGGCCCGATGCCGGGAGCTGGCAACAGCGCTATCGGCGTTGCCCACTGCTGCTTATGCAAGAATGAAACGCGATCTTCGTCGAGCGCCGCTTGAGACGATCAAGGCGTCTCTGGGCGAATAACTTAATCCATTGGGCCAGGGTCGAGGACACTTTTCCCCGACCCAAATCCTATTTAGTCAGCCAGCGCCGCGTTTGAGTCGTCAGACTTCGTCATCGAAGAGGCATACCTTAGGCGACAATGCGATGATTGCCTACAAGCTAACGGCAACGCTAAGGGCTAGAACACGGGTTTATCCCACCAGGGGAAAAATTCTGGCAGGTCTTTGCTGACTTTTCCGCGAAATACTGGGGCACGTTTTTCAAGGAACGAGTTGATACCTTCACTGGCGTCGGGCGAGGTACCGGTGGCGTTGATGCCAGCCGTATCAATTCTGTGGGCTTCAATCGGGTCGGATGCGCCCAGCATTTTCCACATCATGTGTCGTGTCAGGGTCACTGAAATAGATGAACTCGTGTCGACCATTTCGTGAGCGAGTTTTCTTGCCTCTGGAATCAGGTCCTCAGGTTCATGAATACTGCGCAGTAAACCGGCTTCCAGGGCTTCCTCTGACCTGAATACTTTTCCTGAATAACACCATTCCAATGCCTTGCTGATGCCTACGAGTCTTGGCAAAAACCAGGACGAACAACCTTCCGGCACTATTCCTCGAGCCGCGAAGACAAAACCCATCTTGGCGTTTTTGACGGCCATTCTGAAATCCGCCGCCAGGGTGATTGTCATACCCATACCCACGGCAGCGCCGTTAAACGCGACAATTACTGGTTTTAAACACGCATAGATGCGGCGCGTGATTTCACCACCGCCATCGCCTTTTTGGGCTTCTTCGAGCCGTTCCTCGTGCCCCTCCCATGTTTTGTCACCCTGGGAAAGGTCCGCGCCTGCGCAAAACGCGCGACCCGCACCCGTAATGATAATTGCTTTGACCTCGTCATCTGCATCGGCCATATCCAGTGCCGTAAATAATTCACCGAACATCGGGCCGCTAAAAGCGTTCATCGCCTCCGGACGGTTAAAGGTAATGGTCAGGATATTGTCTTCTATCTCATAGAGAAGTGCTTCAAAGGTCATTTATTCGCTCCAGGGCAATTGAAAATTGTTCATCAAAATATTACTCCATTGTTGGCGATGAGCGAACAACAGAGATGGGTTTGTGT
>JABJED010000477.1 GCA_018665025.1 Gammaproteobacteria bacterium | reverse complement strand
GTTGTGGTAACCCCGAAGCGGACAGATCTTAATGCGTTAACCAGCACGCGAATATGAGGATGCTCAGTCCATGGTCATAAGCCACTTATAGAGCACAAGAGATCAGGTTGCAAAAGGGGCGTCTATATGAGGAATTATAAAGCGTGTTTTTCCAGGAATACAAAAGTATCTTCATAAGGCATGCTTGGAATAAATGTTGGGGGAGGCGGCTTTCCGCCAGAGAATGGTCAATGTCAGATTGGGAAGTTGGTGCGTTTACTCCGGTGCGTTTACTCCGGGTAATTACTCCGACCCCGGTGTTAAGTGTAACGTCAAGGCGGCAAACAGAGCGGCAACTCCACGGGCTTTGGCTACCACTCTTTGAGTTGACTCAGCCTTTTTGATGTCACATAACCTGCAAGCGGCAACATAATCGCGGAGAATACGATTGCTATACCCATACTAACAACCAGATACGAGAGCGAACTTAAGACCACTAAGACCGCTGCACCGTAGCACATGCTCCCTAACATGATGATGAGCACTGCCCCGAACAAGACGATCGCACCATTGTCGATATTGCGTAAATATCTGTCCAGTAATAGGCCACAAGCAAGAACCAACGCTGAAAACCCAAGCGCCAAGAGTAAAATTGCCAGCGAAAATTGATACAGCCTTATATCTTCGGAATAACTAAACAGAAGCAGCTCCATGACCACTCCCATTGACAGCAAGCGCAGTGCTGGTAAGAGACAATTTATGAAGGATGAAAATATTAACAATTGTTTGTTCTCGTGGGTCCCTGCCAACCAAAGAAAATCTTTCATCGTATGTAACGAACCGCGATGAATCAAAGGTGTCACCACTGCGAGCAATGAGATCATACAGGCAGTCACGAGAATAAACTCATCCACTGCTCGACCAGCAATTCCTAACAGCACCAATGCGAAGACAATGACAAATAGCAGCGAAAAGCTATCATTAAGCCATGCTTGTAACTTAGAGTGCCCAAATGCTGCGCGAAAGGCTGCCTCTTTGGTCATCGGTGCCAGAGACAAGAAAGCGGTGAACTTCCCTCTTTTAACTTCGCTCACCGTGGCATCGGTGAAGCTCAACCGCAGGTCAGCTTGAGACTCTTGATTCGTCAACGGTTGTCTATACGATCTAAAGAGCAAATTACTGGCAGCTGCGATAATAAGCAACAAGCCGATATTTGCTGCGGGATGAGTGAGCGCCATTAACAGTATTTTCCGGAGCTCAGGAATAAAGAAAATAGATAGGGTCGCAACGGAGATAACAGCCAGTGGCTTTCGATGCGCACCACTGCCAATCAAGATACTACAAACTCCGGCAGTCAATGACAGATGAACGGCATAGCCAGCCAGACTATCTGAGGCTATCAATACGATTGCATAGGCTACCCAAAAACTGAATACCAGGAAGAGTGCGGTCACAATCAATCTTCCTAACAAACCGGGCACCATGATCGCGGGGCTCCAAACGCGAACTTGCCGCAGCGTAGCACCCAGGCTAAGACCCACCGCCGCGAGAACTGTCACTGAAAAATATTGTGACGACCACATTTCCAGATTGCTCCCATAGATCGCCGCCAAGGGCGGTATCAGTGCAACGCTCACGATACATAACAGGCTAAGAATCGTGACTAATTTGGAACGGGACAGAAATACCCGCGCCAGCGAAAGGTAGTTAGTCATGAGTTAGCTCCATGAACAATTCATCCAGTGGTAAAGACGCTGCCACCACGTCGATGGCCATTGATTGTTTTAACTTGGCCAACCTCTTTTCATTCCAATCCTGAACAAATGCAGTCGCATGGCTACCATCTTGTCGATAGTTAATTATTTGATGTGCAGCCAAGTCTTCTGGTAAGCATTTACCGGTGAGATGCAGTCGTTGACAACCTTCCTTTAGGCTATCCAGATCTCCGTGGTATCTAATTTTTCCTGAGTGCAGCACGGCGACGTCGGCCGCTACCCGCTCGAGATCCGAGGTAATGTGGGTCGAAAATAAAATTGTACGATTCAAATCAGCATTGAATTCAACTAACGCCCTCAAAAACTGCCGTCGGGCAATAGGATCAAGGCTCGCCACTGGCTCATCGAGAATCAACAAATCTGGCCGATGACCAATCGCCATCAATATAGATACCTTTTGCCTTTGGCCATATCATCCCGCCACCTTGTTTGGCAGTTGGGATGTACACTTGAAGGATTGGATCATGATTCACAAAATCAAAGCTTTGTACGACAACGGCAATGGCAGGGGCTTCGTTATGAGTACGCTTGGGCATGTTAGTCG
>JABJED010000088.1 GCA_018665025.1 Gammaproteobacteria bacterium | reverse complement strand
TGGTTCTATTGTCAGGTCTCTAACAAGCACCTCAATAAACCGGCCCCAAACAAAGAAACAGACCGTTCAGAACCCCAATCGAAATTGAGGTTCTGTACCAGCAGCCTGTTTCCGCGGTACAGCCCCCCTGGGAGACGGATCGCTCGCAAGCATCATCTTCAGGTGGTGACAGACTTCCTGGCCAGTTCTTAGCTTCTGGCGAGACCTGCGCATTTTTCTGGCAGCTTCCATCGCGAGGACCGAATGATACTTTGCATGAATCGCGGCCTTGGGAGCGGTATCAACTGGTAGCGTGAACTCAACCAAAGACAATCGAGCACTGTCATCGGCGCCCAGCAAACCTGCATCGTACTTCTCGGGTTCGCAGCCCTCTGGAGCCGTCTTCGCGAATGTGCTTTTTAACAAAACAATTTTTGTTTTTGTTTTCGTTTTTGCTTTCGTTTTTGCTTTCGTTTTTGCTTTCGTTTTTGCTTTCGTTATTGCTTTCGAAATTCGTGATTTCATGCGCGTCACCTTTCTCAACCTGCTTTAGAGTCTGATCAAACTACTGGATAAACACACAGTACTATTTAGCTGTGTTTATGTACAGTAGTTTTTCAGAACTTGGCGAATACTATGCGCTCATCAGCCGTACTGGCCTGAATCTGGTCTCCTGCCACGTACTCGCCAGACAGGATTGCCTCCGCCAACGGGTTCTCCACGTACTTCTGGACAGCCCGTTTTAACGGCCTTGCGCCATACACTGGGTCATAACCCACCTCAACCAGAAGCTGCAGCGCATCCTCATCAAACTGCAAACAGATCCGGGCTTCTTTAACCCTACGCTGGAGGATTTCCAACTGGATACGCGCAATACCCTTGATTTGCTCCTTCCCAAGGGGATGGAACACGACCGCATCATCGACCCGGTTAATAAATTCAGGTCGAAAATCTGTCGTTACAACATTCATTACAGCAGATTTCATCTCGTCATATCCGCTACCCGACATTGTCTGGATCAGGTCTGACCCCAGGTTTGACGTCATCACCAGGACGGTGTTCTTAAAATCAACCGTTCTTCCATGGCCATCGGTCAATCTACCGTCGTCCAGTACCTGTAACAAAATGTTGAAGACATCAGGGTGAGCCTTTTCAATTTCATCCAGCAGGATCACTGAGTAGGGTTTGCGCCTGACTTTTTCCGTCAGAAGGCCGCCCTCCTCGTAACCGACATAGCCCGGGGGTGCACCAATCAGTCTAGCAACAGAGTGCTTTTCCATATATTCAGACATATCGAGACGAATCAACGCGTCTTCTGTATCAAACAGGAATCTTGCCAGCGTTTTACAGAGTTCAGTTTTACCAACACCGGTTGGACCCAGGAACAGGAATGATCCATTGGGCCTGCCAGGGTCGGATAGACCGGCACGAGAACGACGGATAGCGTTAGACACGGCTGTTACCGCTTCATCCTGGCCAATCACCTGTTTGTGAAGTTCCTCCTCAAGGGCGAGTAGTTTGGCGCGCTCCCCTTCCATCATTTTGGTGACAGGAATCCCGGTCCATTTTGAAACAACCTCCGCGATTTCCTCTTCGGTCACCCGATTCCGGAGCAAGGTCATAGTGGAACTGTCCGTGGACTGAGCCATATCAAGCTTTTTCTCAAGATCAGGTATCGCGCCGTACTGGAGCTCGGACATTTTCGTCAGGTCACCGGCACGTCGCGCTGATTCGAATTCCAGTTTTGCCTGCTCAAGACCCTCCTTAATCTGCTGGGCCCCATAAAGCGCCACTTTCTCTGCACTCCAGACGCTGTCGAGATCCGCATATTCCTTTTCCAACTCATCAATGTCCGAATCAAGCCTTTCAAGTCGCTGCCTGGACCCCTCGTCTTCCTCATTCTTGAGCGCTTCACGTTCAATTTTAAGCTGGATCAGTCTTCTTTCCAGACGATCCATCTCCTGTGGTTTGGAATCCATTTCCATACGGATCAAACTTGCAGCTTCATCGACCAGGTCAATTGCCTTATCAGGTAACTGGCGATCTGTAATATATCGATAGGACAGCTGGGCCGCTGCAATGATTGCCGGGTCAGTAATATCTACGCCGTGATGAACCTCATACCGCTCCTTAAGACCCCTCAAAATCGCGATAGAATCATCGACACTGGGTTCATCCACCTGCACTTTCTGGAACCGACGTTCCAGCGCAGCATCTTTCTCAATGTATTCACGGTATTCATCGAGTGTAGTTGCACCAACGCAATGGAGTTCACCCCTGGCGAGCGCCGGTTTCAGCATATTGCCCGCATCCATGGCACCTTCTGTTTTACCGGCGCCAACCATCGTATGCAACTCATCCACAAACAGGATAACCTGACCTTCTTCCTTTGACAGTTCATTCAGGACAGCCTTCAGTCGCTCCTCAAATTCACCGCGAAATTTTGCACCAGCAATCAACGTGCCCATATCAAGAGACAGAATTCTCTTGTTGCGCAATCCTTCGGGCACTTCGCCATTGATGATCCGCTGGGCGAGACCCTCAACAATGGCAGTCTTACCAACACCAGGCTCCCCAATCAGGACCGGATTGTTTTTGGTACGACGTTGCAGCACCTGGATGGTTCGCCTGATCTCATCATCCCGCCCGATTACCGGGTCAAGTTTGCCCTGCTCCGCTAGTTTGGTCAGGTTGACCGTGTACTTATCAAGTGCTTGCCGGGTGTCCTCTGCATTCGGCTCATCAACGGCAGTACCACCACGCATCTGTTCAATCACACGCCTCAGCGATTCTTTGTGAATATGCAATTTGGAGAAAAGGTCGCCAAGCTCGCTTCGGTCATCGGCGGCAGCCAAAAAAACCATTTCACTGGTAATAAACTGATCACCACTGTGTTGGGCATTTTTGTCTGCCAGGTTAAGTAACTTGCCCAGTTCAGGTGAC
>JABJED010000476.1 GCA_018665025.1 Gammaproteobacteria bacterium | reverse complement strand
TGACTACATCATGTTTTTCCGCAAGCAGCAATATCTCCTTCAGGTCATCTCCTTTAGAATGGGGTTTTGGTCACATAGTGGAAAAACGACAATGTTTGATTTCAAAGAAAAGGTAGTCCTGATTACGGGTGCGAGTTATGGTCTGGGTGAACATTTCGCCTATGACTTCGCCAGAGCAGGAGCTGACCTGATTCTAACCGCGAGAAGTGTTGAACAGCTGGAGGAGGTCGGTGCGCGGTGTCGGGAAATGGGAAGTCGTGTTGCTGTTATTCCTGGTGACGTGTCAGTCGAGGCTGACGTAAAAAATGTAATTTCTTCCGGCGTAGAGGCATTGGGGAAAATTGATGTTCTTATTAACAATGCGGGGATTGCTGATGCCAGGGGTGTCGCAGCAGAGCAGTTTGACTCCGAAACGTTTAACCGGATTCTTGGCGTAGACCTGGTCGGGGCTTTTTACTATGCGAGGGATTGTGGCCGGCATATGTTAGAGCGAGGTTCAGGCTCTATCGTCAATATCTGTTCGATCATGGCGAGTGGTGGTAATGAGAATAATGTCATTGGATATACAGCAGCCAAGGGTGGGTTACTGAACATGACGATCCAAATGGGCGTCGAATGGGCTGATCGTGGCGTTCGGGTTAATTCCGTTTCACCGGGTTTCATTGTGACAGAGATGACGCGTCCTATGCTGGAAGCAATGGGTATTGATAAATGGATTTCCAGCCGCACGCCGATGCGGCGTGTTGGAGAAGCCCAGGAAGTCACAAACGCTGTAATGTTTCTGGCATCGGACCTCGCCAGCTATATTACCGGTGTAGACCTGCTGGTAGATGGCGGAACCAATGCCAGTAACGGAACCTTTCAGATTCCGCCAATCCATCATGAATGGAATACAGACACACCCATGGTGCCAACCGGCTATGTTCCTGTGCAACCGAGGCCTGATTGGTACCAGGCGTTGGAGGCCGGTGTGCCGGGCGTTCACTATCCGATACCCGGTGAAGATGAAAACAGTTAATTGCTCAATAATAGGTTTCTCATGAATGATTTTATCGTTGTTGGTGCAGGTTCTGCAGGTTGCGTGATGGCGCGCCGTTTATCAGAACATGGCAACGTCACCCTGATTGAGGCAGGTCCATCTGATCACAGTTGGGATTACCGATTACATATGCCGGCGGCGTTGTCGCAGGTTCTGTCATCGAAGTGGTACAACTGGCATTACGAGAGCGAGCCTGAGCCGTGTCTTGATAACCGAAAATTGTACTGTCCTCGTGGGAAAGTGATGGGCGGTTCATCTTCAGTCAACGGCATGATTTTTGTCAGGGGTAACAGGGGCGATTTCGATCGCTGGTCCAGCGAATATGGACTATCAGGCTGGGATTATGAATCCTGTTTGCCGTACTTCAGAAAGTCCGAAACCGCGCTTGGTTTGCCAGAAGCGTCGTTAGATCCAAACTTTCGAGGCTCCGATGGGCCCTTGAAAGTTTCCCGTGGTGAACTCGAAACACCGCTATTTCAAGCCTGGCTTGATGCGGCGGGTGAGGCCGGTTTCTCAGCGACAGCTGACTTCAATGGCCAGACTCAAGAGGGGGCTGGGCATTTCGATCGTACAATATTTAAAGGTGAGCGACAGAACATCGCCAAAGCTTATCTGCGGTCGCCTCAGCCGTCGGGTTCTCTGAAAGTTATCCGGAGAGCGACGGTTACCAGAGTGGTCACCGAAAACGGTCGTGCGACGGGCGTGGAGTATCTTCAGGGTGGCAAACAGCATAAATGTACTGCGGGTCAGGTCATCCTGTGCAGTGGTGCAGTTAACACCCCGCACTTGTTAATGCTGTCAGGCGTTGGCGATGCATCGGGGCTTAAGTCTCATGGTATTCCCGTCATCAGTGACTCACCCGGTGTTGGCCAGAACCTGATGGACCATCTTGAAATATATGTGCAGTACGCGTGTAACAGGCCAGTGTCGTTGTACCCAAAGACTCGTTGGTTCAACATGCCTGCGGTTGGCCTGCAGTGGCTTTTAGCGCGCAAGGGCGCAGGCGCTACTAATCATTTTGAGGCAGGCGCGTTTCTGCGCAGCAGTGATAGTGTGCCGTATCCTGACCTGCAGTTTCATTTTCTGCCGATTGCAATGGATTACGACGGTAAAGATCAGTATCAGGGTCATGGCTTTCAGGTTCATGTGGGCCCAATGAAGCCGACCAGTCGTGGTGAAGTCACTTTGTGTTCGGCGAACCCGTTGGAGGCGCCCCGAATTCAGTTTAACTACAATGCTACAGAGGAAGATCGGTCTGTCATGCGATCGGGCATTAGGATGGCGGACGATATTGTCTCTCAATCGGCGTTCGATGATTATCGTGGTACTCGCCTTCGACCCACTGTTGATATTGATTCGGATGATCAACTGGACCGATTCGTCAGGGAGTTTGCAGAAAGTGCTTATCATCCCAGTGGAACCTGTCGCATGGGTGTCGATGACGGGGCTGTGGTCGATGCCGCAGGGTTAGTGCGAGGTGTCTCGGGTCTAAGGGTTGTTGATGCCTCGATCATGCCTGAAATAACGAACGGCAACCTGAATGCGCCGGTAGTGATGATGGCGGAAAAAATTAGCGATTCAATGTTGAACTAGGTAGCCTCGCTTTAGCTCTATTGTTTCGATGCCGCCACCATAGGGCCCGCGCTGAGAGCGAAGGTGCCAGTTTCCCCGCCGATAACTAGCATGAATCCTGCAACAGTCTGTACCCGGAGTTACTACCCTGAGATACTGCGATCAGGTTCATATGACCCTTTGATCAAACCAAGGAAGTTGAAATGATTGATTTTGAAATACCAGAAGACGCCAGGGTAGTCCGTAATAAAGTTCGGAAATTCGTGCAGGAGGAGTGCCATCCTGCGGAAGAGGTCTGTACTGCGGATAATTTTGAAGAGATATTGGCCGGTTTGCGGACGAAATCCCGCGAGCAGGGATTGTGGTGCCCGTTTGTTCCAGTTGAACACGGTGGTATGGGGCTGGGCCCACTTGCGAACGCATTGGTTCAGATGGAGCTGGGTGAAAGTTTTCTTGGCGCCCTGTCCATGAACACCCAGGGCCCTGATGATGCAACGATGCTAACCTTGCTTGAGCACGGAACCGAACATCAGCGTGAAACCTATCTGAAACCCCTCCTTAACGGTGAGAAGCGTATTTGCTACTCCATGACCGAAAAGGCAGCTGGAGCAGATGCGACGGGCATGCAAACAACAGCTGAACTCGATGGTGACGAATGGGTGCTGAACGGTGAAAAATGGTTCAGTTCTTCAGCCAACGTGGCGGACATCGCAGTGGTCATGGCGAAGACCGATCCTGATGCGCCGCGACACGAGCAGTACAGTACTTTTATTGTTGAATTACCCAACCCGGGCTATCAGATTGTACGCGACATCGAGACGATGCAGCCACACACTGACCTGGGGTTAAAACTTGGCGGTTCTCACTCTGAAATTAATATCGAGAATCTTCGTGTTCCACGAGAAAACATCCTGGGTGGACGTGGTCAGGGTTTTAACATGGGGCAGCATCGGCTGGCTTATGGTCGCCTGCGCCACGGTATGCACAATGTTGCTATGGCACAGCGTGCGCTGGACCTTGCGGCCAAACACATTACGAGTCGTGAAACTTTCGGTAAGAGACTTGCAGACCGCCAGGGAGTTCGTTGGATGATGGCTGACTGCGCGGCTGAAATTTACAAAGCTCGGCTAATGCTACTTCATATTGCCTACAAGGCAGAGAAGGGTATGGACCTGAAACAGGAAAATGGTATTGCGAAGGTGTTCCTGGCGAACATGGTCCATCAGGTTGTGGACACTGCATTGCAGTTGCACGGCGCCCTGGGTTATAGCCACGATACACCTCTTGCACGCTGGTACACTGGAATCCGCTCCCAGAGGCTAGTTGACGGGCCGGATGAAGTTCATCGCTGGCGAACAGGCGCGAACGTGATCAAGGCATACGAAAAGTATGGAACCACAGCATCAGCCTGTGGCGGCGAATTGTTCGATTGATTTTTTGAGTTTCTTTGGCGATGACATCGGCAGTGCTACTGCCGATGTCATTCGCTTGAGGGTGCGATGTTCATCGTCTGTTTTTTTCAGTTCTCTGGCACAGTTCGTATTCCTGGTGTTTATTTTAGTTACGGGGAAAGTTGAGTCGTGCAATTTCAGCCATCGTACGAATAGCGTTCGTATCACCTGAAATTGTAAGCCCTGTCAGGCCGCTTTCTTCCCAGGCCTTGAAGCGTTTGGCGATGCGGTCGACTGGACCAACCAAGGCGCCACTGTCGACGAACTCATCGGGTACGGCGGCGATAGCTTCTTCCTTTCTTTTCGCCAGGTAAAGCTCCTGGATACGGTCCGCAGCCTCTCCAAACCCTCGCCTGACCATCATTTCTTTGTGGAAGTTTATGCTCTTGTGTCCCATGCCTCCCACGTAGAGAGCGATACCGGGCTTCAACTTATCGAGGGCACCTTTCACGTCATCGGTTACCTTGACCTGAGTACCCGCCTGTTTCTCGAATTGTTCCGGATTCTTGTTGCCCTTTTTAAGACCCTGGTCGATCCAGTCGCTATAAATGCCCGCTGTTTCTGGTACGAAACCCAGTGGCAGCCATCCGTCTGCAATTTCAGCGGTCATTCGAACAGTGCTTTCCATCCCTGTTCCGAGAAAGATTGGAATATTCGGGTTCATGTGCAGGATGGACTTGAGGGGCTTGCCGATCCCAAGTGAACCATCTCCTGTGAACGGTAAAGAGATTTCCCTGCCGTCGTGGGTAACGGGTTCTTCCCGGGCCCAGATTTTTTTCATAATGGTGACGTAGTCCTTAATTCGATAATAAGGTTTGCCCCAAGGCTGGCCATACCATCCTTCCACGATTTGTGGGCCTGATACACCAATGCCACAGATAACCCTGTTTCCGCCTGCCAGTTGATCGAGAGTGGCCATCGCCATTGCTGCATTGGCAGGGGTCCGTCCAGCCAACTGGAGTACAGCGGTGCCTAGCCTGATCCTGTCGGTATGAGCGGCGATGTACGCGAGTGGTGTGATTGCGTCGGAGCCGTAGGCCTCGGCAGTCCAGACGGAGTCATAACCTAGCTGTTCTGCCAGCTTCACGTCTTCAAGGGGAATACGTAGTTCGGCGCCGGAGTACCCCAGCATCAATCCAAGTTTCATTGTCTTGTCCTTATCGTTTAGGGTGCATATTCGCACAGATAGCAGGCTATTTTGCATCGTAGCATCTGTAATAATTGGCCGTGCTACGATAAGGGGTTGATCGATTTCCTAAGGGGTTAAAAGTTGAAGATTGGAATTAATGGTACAGGTTTAGTGCAGAAGGCATCCATCGAAGCCATAAAAGCGGATGCGGATAAAGCCGCCAAGGATGGATTCAAAAGTTACTGGCTGGCGGAGCATCCAACGGGTGGGTTTGATGCTTTGACTGTGCTGGCGGTCATCGCATCCTCTGTACCAGATATTGAAATGGGCACGGCGGTCGTGCCTACTTTCCCAAGGCACCCGATGGCACTTGCGGGGCAAGCACTCACCTCCCAGACGGCGCTTCAGGGCCGGCTATGTCTTGGGATTGGCCTTTCTCACGAGATCATGATGGCGCAGTTGGGCATCGGGTTTGAAAAGCCGATTCGCCATCTTCGCGATTACCTGTCCATATTGATGCCGTTGCTTGAAGAGGGGCGGGTATCATACGTGGGCGAGACTCTTTCCTGCGAAGCGCAGATATTTCGTCCCGCGGAACCAGCCCCAGGTGTCGTCGTGGCGGCGTTAGGGCCCCAGGCACTTCGAGTCGCAGGTTCGCGAACAGATGGAACGACGCTGGCATGGGTTGGCCCCAAAACGATCGCAGGACATATTGTCCCGTGCCTTACAGAGGCCGCCAGCAAAGCTAACCGAAAGACCCCTCGGGTCATTTCGACGTTGCCGGTAGTGGTTACCAAACAGGCTGATGCAATCAGGGAACGAATCAGCAAGACACTTACGATGTATGGCGAACTGCCTTCGTATAAGGCGATGTTCAAGAGAGAGGGCGTTAGTGGACCGGCTGATCTCGCAATTGCCGGAAGTGAGTCCGAAGTTGAAGATGCATTGATGGCATTGAAGGAAGCCGGGGTCACGGACTTCGCTGCGTCGGTTTATGCAACGAACCCGGAAGAGAATGAACAAACCAGGGGTTTGTTGATCAGTTTGCAAGACTCCTGATAAGGCGCGCTACTCTGGTGAGGCGTGGATCGGGTCAATCCAGTGTAGGCCTTCGGGATCTTCAATAACGGGTATGTCCAGGTTTACCACCACGGCGTCCTGGTCACTTCGAACCAGAACGCATTGGAGTGATTCGTTTTCGCAGGCGTTAATCTCTTGGTGGGGTACATAGGGCGGTACGAAAATAAAATCCCCAGGGCCTGCTTCGCAAACATATTCTAGCTGTTCACCCCAGCGCATTCGCGCTCGTCCGCTGATGACATAGATAATGCTTTCCAGGGCGCCATGATGATGGGCTCCGGTTTTGGCGTCTGCATGAATTTCGACGGTGCCAGCCCATAACTTGTTTGCGCCGGCGGTTGCATAGTTGATGGCGGCTGCGCGGTTCATTCCCGGAGTCTGGGGTGTGTTGCTGTCAAGATGGTCTCCCGAAATGACCTTGATACCGTTGTTCTTCCAATCAGGTGCTTCGACCATTTCTGGTAACCATTAGATGAGCGATATAGATCATATTACATCATAAAGAAACTGCAGGACGAGCTCGAAGCGTTGCAAACACCCTGTAATTTTTGATGTAGCAAATGGCGGCGGCTATTAGCCGGTCTGTGCAAACGTTGATAGGACTCTGCGTGGAGATTTCCTGGGATCGGCAAATTTGGCAACGTCCCTTGCAATGGCGGTTTCGCCTTCCGGGGTGTTAAAAAACCGGTTTCTTAAGTCGTCCTCATTCCTGAAACAACAAAGTGCAAAGCCGTTCCACACCGGTCCGTTGAATCGTTGAAGGACGCTAAGCTGGTAGTAATGAGTCATCGCGGTGTGAACTTCCAGTGCCAGCGGGGCGTGTTTGTCACGCCAGTGCCGGTCCGATTCTCGAGCGCCGAGATCAGCATTGGCGACCATCGTAAATATACCAATACTGCCGGGCTGGTTTTCCTTTGTTAGTTGAAGCAGGGGCGTGTTCTTTATGGGTCGTTCACAGACCAGGTAGCTCCCTGCATCTGCATCACCTACAAACAAATCCAGTTCATCGGTCACTGCTAAAACCAGGGATGCGAATGGCAGGTGGTTTGTTTCGGCAGAAGTCGCTGCCAGGTTGATACCACCGGTACGGACCGCGGTTTCGGCTGCCTTTTCCCGATCTGAGTAGGCGCCTGCGAGCATCAAGGAACTCATTGTACCTCCTGATTGATAGCGTAATAATCCACCTACCAATATAGTACAAGAGGTTCTCAGAACCTAGCGCTGAGCACCAAGCGCCTTAGCCTGCTGCTGATACCGACCCCGCCAGCAAGTTCGGTATACTGGCAGGCCTACCCGGAAGGGAAAAACCAGCTCCGGGAGCTGCCTCCGGATGGTGCAAGTAAACACACGGCTGTATCAAATGGCAAGTTAGGGTAAATTGACCCTATGTCAACTCGACCGAGCAAAAATACAATGGCAATGAAGAGCACATGAGATTTGTATCTGTCAGATCCCTGGCTATTGGGCTACTGCTTGCAGTTGGTTTTCTCTCTGCCTGTACATCAACAGCCAAAGATTTATTCAAAGGCGTAGACAGGATCGTTGCCGTAGGTGATCTGCATGGGGATTATGATCAGTACATTAAAGTTCTGACAACGAATGGGCTGGTAGACGAACAGTTGCGATGGCAGGGTGGTAAAACGCACTTTGTTCAACTAGGTGACGTGGTCGATCGCGGCCCGGATTCAATTCGGATTATCCGACACCTGATGAAGCTGGAGAAGGAAGCAAGGAAGAAGGGCGGTCGCGTGCACGTCCTTATTGGGAATCACGAGGTGATGAATATTCAGGGTGATCTGCGATACGTTCACCCAGGGGAATATTCTGCTCTGATAACAGAGAATTCTGATGCCGTGAGAGCTCGCTATATTGAAGCTGTGTTTAAGCACCGGGTTTCAATTGATCCAACGCTCGCCACGAACCCGGATCTAGTGATGACAGGTTTGAAGAAAGAGTTCCCGTTGGGGTACGTCGAGCACCGGACCATATGGGGGCCTGGTCAGGAAATGGCAAAATGGGTAGCGTCACACAATACGGTTATTCGAATAAATGACTCCCTGTTTGTTCACGGTGGAATGAATCCTCACACTGAATATCGAAAGCTGTCTGAAATCAACCGCCAGGTGAGAAGGCGAATCTCGGCATCGTTCGATGGCGAGGATATATCAAATAGCCCAGAGGGGCCTCTTTGGTATCGGGGCCTTGCAAAGAATGGTGCCGACGTCGAATTGGCGCCCTTGCTGGAGATGCTGGAATTCTATGATGCGACTCGTATTTTTATCGCCCATACGCCTACTCATGGCGCTATTCTCACCAGGCTTGATGGCAAGGTGATCATGATAGACGTTGGCATTTCTGCGTATTACGGAGGTAGCCTCGCCAATATTGTCATCGAAGATGGCATTCTTAAGGTGATGCATCGCGGCACCCTGGTCCCCTTTCCTGGAGATGACCTTCCGGTGCAGGAGTATCTGGAAATTGTATCTGAGCTTGAGCCGGCGGATAGCAGGCTTCGAAGATATGTCCAGTTCCTGGATAATCAGGTAGATCGGGAGAAAGAGTTAATGTCCCCAGGTGGAGTAAACTAGTGTCGGAAGTTCTTGCCAAATTGTGGGGCAGACTCCCCTTTACTCACGTCATCCCGTCGATTGAACAATACAGTTCGACAAAAAATGAAGTGTCGTCGCTTGTCGTTCGTGGAACCAGCGAGCGGTTTTTCAATCGTGAGCTCTCAGACCTGCTATTTATCGAGAGGGTGATGGAAGAGTCCAGCAATCTCTTGCACCCTCTTTTCGAACGTGTGCGTTTTCTTGCTATTTCGTCCAGTGTGCTTGACCAGTTTTACGCGGTGCGGGTTGCTAAGCTCAGGCGATCGGCGGCCAGGCGTGATGGGTATGTGACTCCCGACGGTCTGACTGCGATCCAGCAGTTGATGGTCGTAACCGAAAAAGCTAACGACCTTATGCAGGTGCAGCAGGAAAGTTGGCGTCATCTGCAGTCTGAACTGGGAGAACACAAAATCAGGTTTCCCCAGATTGAGGAATTGGATCAGGCCGATGTAGTGTGGCTTTCAAACTTTTTTAAGAGCCATTTCCTGCACGTACTAACGCCCTTTACGATAGACGAGGAGCACCCGTTCCCGTTTATTTCGAGTGGTGGCCTTTGCGCTATTCTCGAATTTGGGGAAGGCTTTGTCCTATTACCCTTGCCCTCTAATCTGTCTAGATTCATTGCTGTTCCAGGCGAAGAGCATCGTTATGTCACTGCAGAGAGCCTCATTCAGTTTTTTTGGCAAGAGCTTGTTCCGGGTGAAACGCTGCGGAGTTTCGGCTTTTTCCAGATACTTCGTGACAATGATCTTGCCAAGGAAGAGCGGAACGATGATCTTCGGGCAATTGTAGAATCAGGCTTGCGTATGCGGCAGAAAGCGAATGTCATCAAGCTTCGAGTCTCGGAGACAATGACTGACCAGGCCATTCGTTTTGTCGCTCGCCAGTTGGGGTTGTTGTCCAGTGAGGAAATTCTGTTCCTTGATAACCAAAATGAACGAATGACAGCGTCTGAGTTTATTGTACCAACGGACCTCGTGGGTTTGTCTGATATATCAGAAGTACTTGATGATTTGGATGGGAAAGTTAGTGGCTATGTCTTCCCGCATTTCAAATCACGATACCCTGAACAGCTGTTAGCTTCCGACAACGATTGTTTTGCCGCGATTTCCGCGGGCGATATGATCGTGCACTGGCCCTATGAATCGTTTGATTCCGTGATCAGGTTCATTCAGCAAGCGGCTGAGGACCCGGATGTTGTCTCGATTAAGCAGACGCTGTACCGAACCAGTGACGAATCACCGATTGTCGAAGCGCTAATCCTGGCCGCCAGGAAGGGTAAAACCGTATTAACGGTGATTGAACTGGAGGCACGTGACAACGAAGCCTCGAATATCGAACTCGCGAAGCGCCTTGAAATGGCAGGCGTGCAGATCATCTATGGGATTGTCGGACTTAAAATCCATTGTAAGGCGACATTGGTTGTGCGGATGGAAGATGGTGAAGCGATAACCTATACCCATCTAGGGACCGGGAACTATCATCCTAGCAACGCGAAGACTTACACGGATGTCTCGTTCTTCACCCGTGATGATGTCATCGGTCATGATACCCATTTGTTGTTCAACTACCTCACCAGCGAAAGGATGGGAGAGCCTGAAAAACTGATCATAGCCCCGTATTTTTTGAGAGATAAACTTGGCGAGTTGATAAGTAACGAGATTGATCATGCGCGAGGAGGCAGACCCGGCTACATCTGTATCAAGGTAAACTCACTAACAGATATCGGGATTATCGAGCAACTTTATGAAGCCTCCGAAGCTGGGGTGGAGATTGACCTGGTTATCCGGCGGCACTGCGTACTGCGACCAGGAGTGCCCGGTATGTCTTCGCGTATTCGAGTAAAAAGTATCGTCGGTAGATTTCTTGAACATTCCAGGATCTATATGTTTGGTGGTGGGCAACCGGTTTCGGCCGAAACAGCCGTGGTTTACTTCGGCTCTGCGGATCTAATGGAGCGCAATCTCGATGAGAGGGCAGAGTTGCTGGTGCCGGTTGAGAACTCTCGGGTGAAATCAGCCATAGTTGATGGAATATTACACGCCAATATCAAGGACACTATTCAATCCTGGATACTGGACAGCGAGAATAATTATGAGAGAACTCACCTCGAAGATGGTTTTTGCTCCCAGTCTTTCTTTATGGATGCGGACAATCCAGCGAGCCTTGGTGGTTTTAAGTTTGTTTCGACCAGGGCCCCGGTGTCGAATGAATCTTCGCAATAGTTCTGCGGCTGGATGGGTTGCATTCCTTTTCCTGGTGCTGGGGTCGCCTGCGCAAGCTGACCGACTATTTGAATCCTTGGAGCCTTTGGAGATCAGTCTATCTGGCCCCTTCAAGCAGATGCGAGGAGAGCGTGATAAAGCAAAATTTTACAAAGCAACGCTCGGCATGGGAGAAGACAGTTTCGACGTGGAATTGCGTGTTCGAGGTAACAAGCGGCTAGACGCTGATGTTTGTCGCAGACCCCCTCTTCGGATTGAATTTGAGCCAAAAGCGATCGAGGGGACGCTTTATGCTCACCAAAAAAGTCTGAAGCTGGTAGTGCAGTGCAAGGATTCAGCGGCCTATCGAGACTATCTTAGGGCTGAGTTCCTGATCTACCGCATGTTCAATTTGTTGACCCCTTTATCTTACAACGTGCGCTGGTTGAAGGTGAGTTATACCGACGAGAAGGGCAAGGTTCGCCACGAGCCTGCGTTCTTCGTCGAGCGAAAATCAAGACTCGCTAAACGTAATAATCTAAAGACCACTAAAGTTGGCAGTATCCTAAGATCAGAGCTTGAGCCAGACAGTAGCGCACTGGTAGGTTTGTTTCAGTATATGGTGAGTAATGCAGACTACTCGATCGTTGCCTCCGCTGATGATTCTTGTTGTCATAATGCTAAAATACTGCGAGGCGAAGATTCCCTCTACCGACCGGTTATCTATGACTTCGATTCCTCCGGATTGGTCAATGCGAGCTATGCAACGGGCATTCCGTCGCTCAGAATCAAGAAAGTCACCCAAAGGTTGTACCGAGGTTATTGTGCCCACAATAGCCAGGTTAGCGAAGCGAGACGTCAGATGTTGAGTATGCGGGAGGCGTTACTTGATATTCTGAGAACAGACACTGTGCTTGGGAAAAAGGCTCTAAAGCAGAGAGTGAAGTACTTTACCAAATCATTAGCAATGATCGCGGACGATAAGGTGTGGCAGAAAAAGGTTTTGGATGCCTGCAGAGGCTAAAAATTGGAAACGGATTCCAGGCTCTTGTAATGACTAAGCCTACCCGCGCCGTCCTTTCGATCATCGACCAGATAAACGGACCCATTTCCCATCATCGCGATACCTTCAGGTTGCTTGTGGGCGGTTGAATCCAGTGGGAAGAACAGAAATGACAGTGTGTTGCGATTAACCCGCAATACATTCGCAGGGGTAAGGAAGTAGTAGAAGTTGACATCACTGTCAATGCCCGTAATTCTCTTCCTGTCGCCTTTGAGCCGGTCATCGTTCAAAGAGAAGAGCTTTCTTGCTTCCGTGTCCTTCCCCGGCACGTAGGAATACACAGTAATCCTGTGTTTACCGCTCTTTTTCTTCCCGTTTCGTTTGTAAATATTTTTGCAGGGGATCAGCAGTTTTCCATCGTCAAAATGAAGACCTTCGACTTCACAGACTGCTGCAAGGCCGGTATCCAGAATGCTCCAGCTCGCAAGCTGGTTTGCTGCCGTAAAAGAGACATTGGGGATCACATAGAGTTTGCCTGTGCTGGTAATCATATAGACGCGGTCACCACTCACCGCAATGCCTTCGAAATCATCGAGAACAACGGGGTTGCCAAGAGAAACCAGTTTTGTAATTTGGAGGCTCGGAAGAGCGATTGAATAGATGTGGCCTTTCTCATCGTTGTGAGTCAGAAGCAGGCGTTCGTCGACTTTGGCCAGGCCAGAGGCTTCTTGAAGAAATCCGGGTAACGCCGCTGGTGCTTTCCCCAAGGCAGCGTCTCTAGGCTCGAGCTGGGTTACGAACGCTCCAATTAAAACGAGCATGCTGCCTAGAATGGCAAGCAACAAAAAAGGCCTGGAGCTCATACCCTAGTTGGTGTTTCCAGGCGCAGGCGGTTCACGTTGGTCGTCGTCTTGGCCGCGATTCATCCATTCTTTCGTGAACCAGCGTTTGGCGGAAGCTTCTTCACCATACTCAAGCTCCCAGAAGATCAGAATGAAGTAGTTGAAGAACACGGTAATCACAATCGCTATTTCCAGCGCTTCGATTCCGGCGGCAAGCCCAACAGCGATTGCAATAAAGATGTAGCTGGCATCTAAAGTATCATCTAACGTCAATCGAAACCTGACCCCAGCAACGATCCCGGCAAGGCTGAAGGCCAGTGCCAAACTGTTTTGGACAATCATTACAATGCCGCCAACGACAACAGGCAGTAGGAGTAATGTCAGCAGGAATGCCTGGTCGCGACCTTTTCGGCGTCTTGCGCCCATGTAGATCCACGCTACTGGTTCCATGATAAGCACGACGCCTATCGTCGCCATCGCGAGCTTGATCGCTTTTGTCATGGGTTCCCACGATAGCGTGGTCAATTTACCTGTCAGGAATTCATTGGCTCCAGTAGGGGGAAGCTCGTTCCCGCCGAAAGGAAGATAATCTATTAAAGCTGGGAAAATCTTTACCAAACCATACAGGAGCAGAGAAACAGCGAAATAGTAAGCTGTGATTTGTATCAAAGGTTTAGCGGATTTCATGCGGTGCGCTGCTCGTTTGTCGAGTGATGATAGGGAAGTATAGCGTATTACTTTGGGTGATTGGATGACGCATCTTTGATGCACGAAGAGGCTCGTAAGGGTTGTTTGAACGGCAGTTAGACCAAACGTGGTACACCTATTTGTGGCTCGTATTTATCCTTTTTTCCTTTTGGGGCAGTAGACGAGCAATGACGGTCCTGATCGCATAGCCTGGTTCGCAAGGCGTGAGGGCGACCAACTTCCGCCCGCCGCGCAGTTTTGGTCAATCACGATTTATGACGGTATTACGCAAGTACTGGTATCCAACCCGATAGACCGATACCTGTTAAATACACCCATGGAGCCCAACTGGATAAAGAATGATGACGGTGGCTACACCTTCTACGTTCAGCATGCATCGCCGGGTAAAGATAAAGAGGTTAATTGGTTGCCGGCCCCTGAAGGGCCTTTTTATATGATCATGCGCCTCTACGAACCGAGCCTCGCGGCGCAGAAAGGCGAGTGGCAGGCGCCTAAGCCGAGGCTCGTAGAGTAAAGGACATTAGTAGAGGGCTTGTGTGGCCTAGTTTAGGCTATCCACCGGTTTGTTAACGCTGCCAGGCCCTCTGGATACTTTCCTGGGAAAAGGAACGGTACTAGATTTTGCGGGCGCGAAAAGAACGGCCTTTGATCTTCCCATCGTTTAGAACAGCAAGGGCCTGTTTTGATGACGTCCGCTTGATGGCGACGTACGCCGACCTGTCGAAGATGCTGATTTTTCCGACAGCACTCCCCTCGATACCATTTTCCCCGGTCAGTGCGCCTAATAGGTCACCGGGTCTGATTTTTTGTTTTTTCCCACCGTCTATTTGCAATGTCGCCATAGGTGGTTGCGCTGGCCGGAAGCCGGGGTCCAATGGGTCGATGACGGTGCGTTCCAGAGACTGCTCCAAAACGGCTTCCAGGAGCTCGATTTTGTATTTTTCACTCTCATGAAACAACGAGCAGGCCAGGCCAGTGTTCCCTGCGCGCCCGGTACGACCTATTCTATGTGTGTGGACCTCAGGATCTCGTGATAAATGATAGTTCACGACGAGGTCAAGGGAGTCAATATCCAGCCCCCTGGCAGCGACATCGGTAGCCACCAGAATAGAAAGACTTTTGTTCGAGAATTGGACGAGCCTGTTGTCACGGTCTCTCTGCTCCAGGTCACCGTGAATAGCGCGTGAACTGAAGCCCAGGTTTCTGAGTTCAAGTGAGACGTCTTCTGTTAGTTGTTTTGTATTGCAGAACACGAGCGCGGAGTCGGGCTTGTATTTCTGCAGTAGGCTCACCAGTCCTTCTGTTCGCTTTGATTTGTCGGTGATTTGGCACAGAAGCTGTTGGATGGTGTTTGCGTCATGCTGATCGGGCGCTTCAAGTCGTCGTGGGTTGACCATAACTTTTGCCGCGAGTTCGTCAATGTTATGGGGGTAGGTCGCGCTAAACAACATGTTCTGTCTTTTGGCGGGCAGATACCGAATGATCTCGGCGATCGACTCCCCGAAACCCATATCTAACATTCTGTCCGCTTCATCGAGAACGAAGGTGTCCAAATTTTCCAACGAGAGGTTTTGTTTTCTAAGGTGTTCTTCGGTTCTGCCTGGCGTTCCAACGACAATATGCGCGCCGTGTTCCAGAGAACCTTTCTGGGGTCCAAATGCGACGCCACCACACAATGTCAGTACTTTGATGTTGTGAATTTTTCGACCAAGCGTTCTGATTTCTTTTGCGACCTGATCAGCTAGTTCTCGCGTTGGGCACAATATTAGGCTCTGGACCCTGAACTCTTTCACATCGAGTTTGTTCAGTATTCCCAGGCCGAAGGCAGCGGTTTTTCCTGAACCCGTCTTCGCTTGTGCAATCACGTCCTGGCCGTCAAGTATTTTAGGTAACGATAATGCCTGGATTGGGGTCATGGAGTGAAAGCCGAGGTCGTCCAGGTTAGATAGCAGCTCGGCATGCAGCTCCAGGTTTTTAAAGCCGGCTTTCTTAGAGTCAGGGTTGCTGGAATCAGAATTGTTCAATAGTTGGCCTCAAAGGCGTTGGTTATTGTTAGCGCACGAATCCAATGATCGCGACGAAATGTGCAATGGCGCCTATCAAGACGAAAACATGCCATATTCCGTGTGCGTGTTTGAGTCGATTTAGTTTATCAGCTATGTAGAAAATGACGCCCGAGGTATAGGCCAGACCGCCTAGCACCACCCACGAAAAGCCAACAGCACCCAGAGCGGTTTTTAGCGCGGCAAGATCAAGTGAGCATGCCCACCCCATACCAAGATAAATGAGAACCTGAATAATCTTTATCGCACGGCCTTTTAGGAAAACCTCGGATAAAATGCCGACAACGGCGAGT
>JABJED010000475.1 GCA_018665025.1 Gammaproteobacteria bacterium | reverse complement strand
TGCCTGATTCAGCGGCGAACCGCGAAACGTAATGTTATGCACAGGCTTGTGTTTCTTGCCGTTTTCTTTCCAGCCCTTTGATACACTTAATGCCTGCCTCAGTCCTCGCGAGACCCAATGACAGATATAAAGCTTGAACGTCAAGAGAATCAAAGCGGTGACCCAGAGATCGCAACACAGGGCTTTGGCTGCATATCGAGTAAGCCTTTACCTGTATTTAATCCCGTTGCTGATCTGGATGCCGCCTGTGAATATTTCGAGAGCAACGGCTTTGTTGTCCTGGAAGACTGTCTTAACGTCGCGGAGCTAACCCGCCTGAATGAGTTCTTTGACCGTACCCAAAAAGAGGTGCCTGAAAAATGGGGTCACGGTAAACGCAAGCCACATCACCGCAATCAGGGGCTCATCTTTTCTCAGCCACTGCTGGATTACCCTGAGCTTGATGACTACATTTGCCACCCCAGATCCTACCCCCTGGTTTGCCGACTACTTGGCGGAGAAGACAGTGTTCGGTTCTCAGAGCTTAACCTCAGGGAAGTGCCCGAAGATGCCGGTATTGGCAGCATGGACTTTCATCACGATGCTGTATCTGATGACCGGTTCCTGCGGGCCCCATACAACCCCGTTGACTGGTTGTGTCGAATTCACTACCTGACCGACACGGTTCCTGGCACACCTGCTTTCTGCGTCGTGCCAGGTAGCAATCGGTTCGAAACGCTGAAAGAAGCGCGGCAAAGCCAAGGCGATGACTATCAGGAAGTCCCAATTTACGGTAAAGCCGGCACCTGCATCCTATACGATACCGCTACTTTTCATACGAGATTCGATGGTGACGGAAGACAAAAAAGGCGTTCCTGGCACCAATATTTTGCGCGCGGAGGCTGGTTAAAAAGCTCCCTGCCAACGACCAGCCGCTATGTCAGATCTCCCTCACCAGCATTGACTGACTGGAACCTTTTTCCAGAACGACTGGTGTTTCACTCTGACCCCAAAGTCAGGCTTCTATTTTCTCACTGGAACACCGCTCAGGGAGAGTGGGTTGCCTCGGGCTTTTCGGACGAGGTGCGAAAATCAATGCCACGGGGTGAGCAGTAGATAGGTTGGGGTGGCTTGCGATTTCGTTGTTCTGCTCTATTTCGCTCTATTTCGCTCGTTTTGGGTCTGTTACTGTATTCACCAAGGAAACAAATCTTAACGAGCCCAGCAGTCCATTAAACACAGAGGTGCGCCCATGTCGTATTTGAAATCAGCTATCGCTATATTGTTTCTCGTCTTGCTTGCGGCCTGTTCACCGGCGCCGAATGAAGGCACAACGCCCCCGCCAGTTTCAGAGGCCGAGCGAAGAACTGCTTTAGCTGAGGCGTCAGGGTTGTTTCAACCCGTTGTGGTCAAGGAACTGTTGGATTGCCTATCTAGCGCTGACATGACAGTGCATTGCGGATACAAGAACCCGGAAGATCTGGTTGCCTTGCCCGATGGCAAGTACCTTGTCGTCAGTGAAATGGCTGAGTTCTTAACAGATGCCCCTGGCACGCTTTCGCTGCTTAACCTGGATTCTGGTGAAAGAGAGCCGCTTACGGTTGCTTGGTCTCAGCCGGCTTCGCTTCGTGGTGATGTGACTTGCCCGGCGCCCGACAGCGCTGCGTTTAGCCCGCACGGTATTGACCTTACTCGGCTGGCTGATGGCACTGTCCAACTGCTGGTGGTTAATCACGGCAAGCGGGAATCGGTTGAATTTTTTGAAGTGACGCAATCCGACGAAAACTGGCAGCTAGCATGGCAGGGTTGCGCGATGCCCCCGGGAGATCCGTTTATCAATGACGTTGCGGCGCTTAAAGATGGTGGCTTCTTTGTGACGCATATGTGGGACAAAGCAACGGCTTTCGATGAGGTTGTGCGCAAGTTACTTTCGGCCGAACCGACTGGTTGGGTCTATGAATGGCAGCGTGAGCAGGGATTCAACAAAGTGCCTGGATCGAATGACCTGATGCCTAATGGAATAGCGGTGAGTGGTGATAACACCAAGATTTATGTGAATATTTATTTTGGCGATAAAACCATCAAGATTGACCGTAGCAGCGGCAAGAGAGA
>JABJED010000087.1 GCA_018665025.1 Gammaproteobacteria bacterium | reverse complement strand
GAGCCAATTGTCGCTAATATTTGCATATTGGAGTGACCCACCTCCAAGATAAAAAACACAGTGCAATTCGGCGCCTGAGACGATCCAGGCGGGTTAAATTCCTGTGCAAAACCCGGGTCAATCTTGCATGCAATTCAACAGTCTAGGCCATTTCTTCGCCTGGAAGCCGCGCTCTTGGCGAATACGGCTTTACCGTGCTGTCCAAAGAAGGTTTGCTCAAGCGACACCCTGCCTTCATTGCCTAGATAGACGTCATCATAAAGAGAGAGGAGGGTGGCTATTAGCTCCGGAGGAATAGGTGCTGCGACGTTGTAATACATCTTGATAGCCGCAAAAATGTTGCCCTGTCTCTCCGCGTCCTCACGCCTGTCCACTTCGAAATTCGGGAAATGTTCTGCCATATATTGAGAATACGATTCGGATTCGGATTGGTACCTTGCGTCGCTGTCTCCATGGACGGAATCGTCACAGGTGTAACTATCTCGCATTTCTAGAAGAATCTTTTTCCAGTCTATTTTCTGCCCGTCGTGTGTCATTTCACTTCCGAGGAAAGCTGCGATGCTTCGAGAATAAACTTTCGATCTGAGGATTACAGCAATTCGTGGACTTACTGAGGACTTAAACAGCTAGGCTATTCAGCATTTATAACTGATAAACTTCGTAAGTGATTGAATATATTGGTAGCTACGGGTGGACTTGACGGTCCGACGCATCGGCCACCGACCCCAGCACTATGAATGCAAAAATGATGATTTACTTCAATTAACTTCTTCTGACTTCGTCTGTAACTAATGGATTAACAAAGCAGGATTACATCTGCTTCATTATTGGTGCTCATTACGTCAATTAAGGTCAGTTGGGCACGGCACGGGCACGAAAAATCTCCCCTTTAATGATCAGCTCGCTTTTGCATGAGGTGGCTTAATCAGAGATTCTGCGGGAATACCCAGTTCTTCATGTAACCTCCAGATCATCTTCAGAGTGAGCGAGCGTTTGTGATTCAGTATTTCATACACACGATTACTCTTCCCAATCATCGGCTCAAGATCCTTGACGGTCAGGCCGCGGCGTTCCATCTCAAATTTGATCGCTTCGACGGGGTCCGGTAATTCCATGGAATAGTGCTTGGCTTCGTAGGCCTCAACGAGCGTAGTGAGCACATCCAGTCTTTCACCCTCGGGGGAATCGAGTTCTGCATCCATCAGTGATTCAATGTCCCGTAGAACTGCTCGATAGTCTGCTGTGGTTCTAATCGGTTTGATATCCATGGTTCGAGTCTCTTGCTAAATAGTTTGTGCATCAATTTCGTCGTAGTGATTGTGGGTGCCAATAAAACGGACATAGACCACTGCGTAGTCATAGTTGATCCACACCACCAACCGGTACTTGTTGCCTGCAATGTTGAACACTACGCGCCCGTCTTTGAGAATGCTTGCATTGCCAAAATCCAGCTTCACCTCCGTGGGGGCTGCCCAATCTGCTTTCAGTGTATGTCGGTACCAGGCCAACGTAGGATCTTTCGCGTCCATGTATCGAGGATTTTCTGCCCAGAATGCTTTGAGTGTTGACAAGGCAATGATTCTCATCTGGCAATTATAGTCCCATATTGGGACTATCGTCCAGTGAGTGGGGTTAGGACGAATAACCACCCTTTTTCCACTTTAAGAAAAGTGCTCCCACCTTTACGGGTTGCCTACCCTCCATTTGGGCTGATTTAAACGTGCGTTGATCGGTGAGAAATGTGGCGATTCAGGCATCGAATCCAGACCCCGGCCGAACGCGACAGTCACCGGCGTGTCGATGCTCTTGAATTCAAAATAGTGTCATTGAATGGTCAGTCAGCACTGATGGCGGTGAGCGGATAGGTGTATCGTCGGGGACGCCCAGTCCGGCTGATCCAGCCCTAGGTGCTTCAATATCTTCTGGATGACATCAGGACGGTGCGACGCCTCGCTCTTCAATCGATGCAATGATCCGACCGGGCGGCGTTCCGCAGGCCCGCCACACTTTTCACACTTCTCTATCCGACGGCGGCCCCATCAATACCAAAAACGCGCTTGAGACGCTGGGCCCATCCGAACGCGGCCCGGTCTCGAGTAGGCCTTTGGTTTCGGGTTTTCCTGTTCTTCTATTGGCTTTTGTGGAACGACGTATAGCACCTTAATCAATTTGATTTAGGGGGATAAATCACAAGACAACAGGCAGCGTTGCAATTTTAACAACAACGTCTTACCTCGGGCACGAATCAATATAAATGGGCAAAATAATCCAATGAATCATCCCGGTAATACTGACTTTGATGTCAAAGACCGTTTGGCGATTATTAACTTATGCAATGCCTATTCAAACCATTTCGACAGAAATGAACTAGCGAGTTGGTTTACGCTCTTCACAGACAACCCGACTTGCATCATCTGCCTTTCCGATACGCCCCCCGTCACTGTCGTTGGTGACGACTTTAAGAACCTCTTGAGCGGATATCGTGAGGGGATGGTCAACGCCGGCACTCAACCATTGCATCTAGACACCAACCTAACCATCCATGAGCAAACCAATGAGCGAGCCGTTGCCGAGGCTTACATGATGTATGTCCCGCTGGAGATTGCGGCTTTTAACGTTCCTGAAAAAACCCGGGTCGAGACCCAAGTGACCGGTACCGGGCGGTACACCTGGGATTTGCTAAAGGGTAACGACGATATTTGGCGAATAGACTCTTACACAATTAGCTATTTTCAAAAGGTCGTTGAAGTTTCTGCCGGCTAGGGCAACGGCACCTGAAAATCACTCGGAAACTCACAGTACCCGCTAATTCCCTCGATGGCGCAGGCGATACCCAACTCGAAAAGGGCTATGCCGCATTATTTTTGAATTAGGGCCAATGTCCATTCGATTATCACTTTTTTACCGCTAAGCTCGGTAATGGTCCTGGGGAACCCTTTATTTGCAACCCTTAGTCGTTTGTCCCGGCATATCTATCGGAAACGATTTTATTGTCCTGTGCCAGACGAGCCTCATGGTAGCGTAGTGCAAAGGCGAACGCTTTGTGTTGATCGAAGCCGATATCGACTTGTTCCGCCAGCAACGCTAGTTGGCGCTCCAGGTCATCCATTAAGGCGCCGCTGCCAGCCTGATCCGACACTTCCGCAGCATCAATCGCCCACAACCCTGCCAGAACCCAATCGAAGCTAGGGCCCTCTTCCAGCAGCGCCAGCCTTAAATGATCAAGGCCGAGGCACCGGTAGAGCACTGCGGTCAATCGACGCACAACCTTGGAGTTTATACCTCGCTTTCCTAACGCCTCTGGACCCTCGTACTCCTCCATGCGTTCTTTCAGCATGTATATTTCAGCGTTGAGTTCCTCGACAGCCCGGTAAACCTCATCACTAACAGGGACAGCTCTGCCCCCTTGTATTGTGATCAACATTAAATCATCGATGCTATTTCTCCGACCAGCATTTTTTTGCGACTACTTTATAAACCCCACTGGCGTTTTCGCGGAAAACTACCTTTTCACCGCAAAAATTGCGGAATTTTTTTGGCGGGACAAACTTCCCGACACTTCGATCAGGATCAAAAAGTCAAAGACAGTGCCTGTTAAGTGCTACCCATGTGTCGCTAACGACGAACGTCGAAAGCAATATCCAGGCGTTCTAGGCCATGTAATAACGCGTTGGCCATAAACTCGGGGGGGTCGTTGTTTGGCTGATCCAGCCCCAGGTGCTTCAGTATCTTCTGGATGACCCACATTGACCAGGGTTTCAAACGTACCGGGTTACAACACGAACACGGAAACAATCAGTGCTTTGTGTGATTACTTTGAGATTGAGCCTGGGGAGTTACTTAAGAGGGTCTGATTTTTGGGCGCGAATTGGGCGCGAATTGGGCACGGATTGGGCACAAAGCAGAAGGACGGGATTGCCTCTCGCGATTTTCGCCTTTGGCGAAAACGCTGCCGGCCTCGATTTTCTTCGCTTCGCGAAGAAAACGAGTTGGTAGCTACGGGTGGACTTGAACCACCGACCCCAGCATTATGAATG
>JABJED010000474.1 GCA_018665025.1 Gammaproteobacteria bacterium | reverse complement strand
CTGGTGATAATTGTCGTCTCGTTGTGATCGCTGTTAAAACCAATCGATGTATCAGCGACGTTGTTAGCAATAATCATATCGAGGTTCTTGGCGGTCAGCTTGGTGCGTGCGTTCTCGATGACGTTCTCCGTCTCGGCGGCAAACCCTACGGTAAAGGGGCGATTCTCGAGGTTCGCAACTGTCTTCAGGATATCCTGATTCTGTACCAGGTCCAGTGTCAGGGCGCTGCCTGCTGATTTTTTTATCTTCTGGTTCAGGGCTGAGACAGGTTTGTAGTCGGCAACTGCGGCAACCCCGATGAAAATATCAGCATCGCGTATTGAAGACATAACAGCCTCCAACATTTCATCCGCAGACTGGACAGCGACAACCGTTGCTCTGTCTGGGGCATTTATATTGGTTGGGCCTGAGATCAGCGTTACTCTCGCTCCTGCCTCTATCGCAGCAAGTGCCAGAGCGTAACCCTGTTTGCCGGAACTGTGGTTGCTAATATAGCGAACCGGGTCAATTGCTTCCCGGGTTGGACCGGCCGTAATGACAACATGGCGACCGGCCAGGCTGGCAGTTCTAAATCGGGACGCAAGCGCGGTGACGATGTCTGGAACATCCATCAATCGACCTGCGCCTGTTTCGCCACAAGCCTGCAGACCAACGTCTGGTTCAAGCAGGGAAACCCCCCTTTGCTTTAGTAACTGCGTGTTCTGTTGTGTACTTGGCTTAGCCCACATGGCCTGATTCATCGCCGGTGCGATAATCACGCCACATTCTGCGGCAAGGCAGATGGTGGTTAGCAAGTCATCGCCGTGGCCTGCAGTCAGCCGTGCAATAAAGTCAGCGGTCGCCGGTGCAATCAACACCACGTCAGCCCAGCGGGCCAGCTCAATATGCCCCATGACCGATTCGGTCTCGGTATCCAGTAGATCCAGATGAACGGGATGATTAGAAAGCGCCTGCATGGTGAGTGGCGTGATAAATTCCTGGGCGGATCGTGTCATGACGACACGCACGTCGGCGCCGTCGTCCTGCAGTCTCCTGACAAGGTCTGCGCTTTTGTACGCAGCAATTCCGCCGGTAACACCCAGCAGAATTCTTTTGTTCGTAAGACGATTCACTACAATTCTTCCGTGCTTATAGGTGATGGCTGATAGCTGGTAGCCAAAGGGGGTAATTACGGGGCCAGATTCAATCTATATCCCACAATTTCCTTGAGGCAACACAGGTTAGCATAGCTTTGCTTCGAAGTGGTTACTCACTATTTGCGTTTTACAAAGGAGGGTCAAGTTATGATGCCTAGAGAGAAACTCGTTAAAAATGGTGTTGAATCTCTTTCCGACAGTGAGCTCCTTGCTATCTTTCTGCGAACCGGATTGCCGGGGTCGGGAGTGCTTGTTCTGGCTGAGCAGCTGCTTGCGGAATTTAAGGGGCTCAGGGGACTGATGCAGGCGAATGAAACCGAGCTGACAAGCTGCCGCGGTATTGGGCCAGCGAAATCCGCGCAGTTGTCTGCAGCGCTTGAGATGACCCGCCGCTTTCTTCAAGCTGGCATGGAAAAGGGCGAATCCATTAGCGATCCAGAAATTACCCGCCAGTTTCTGCAGATCCAGTTACGCGGCTATACCAGAGAGGTGTTTGCCTGCCTTTTCCTCGATAACCAGCATCGGCTGATCAAATACGAGGAACTTTTCTTCGGGACAATAGATGGAGCCAGCGTGCATCCGCGTGAAGTCGTTAAGAAAGCCCTGGAGTTTAATGCCGCTGCAGTTATTTTTGCGCATAATCACCCCTCGGGAATTTCGGAACCTTCCCAGGCAGATAAGAGAATCACGGAGCGCCTATGCTCTGCGCTGGGACTTGTTGAGATCCGGGTTCTTGATCATTTGGTTGTGGGGGATACAGAGATCACGTCTTTTGCAGAACGCGGGCTGTTGTGACGGGTTTTGTTATTGTCGTCTACCAGGCAGGTTTACCCCGCTGACCTTGAACAGGGATCCCATTTAGGTCGTACCAAGTAGTGCTGAGGCCTCTCCTCGCTGCTCGAAATCACGAAACAGCCCTGAGCGTTATTGACAGCCCTGAGCGTTATCGACAGCCCTGAGCGTTATTGACAGCCCTGAGCGCTACCTGGATAAATGTTGATGGGACCTGTTGAGGATATCGGGGTAAACCTTCTCAGTAGACGTCCATAGACTGCTCTGTTCAGGTAGCCGGATATCAACATAAACTAGACGTCCAAAGGCCGTTCTGGTATAAAGCACCGCTGTCACGTCGTAGCGTTAGGATGAAATTTTCGTCCTCGCAGCAAGTCATTGAATTTAAAGGTAAATTGACATGTCCAGAGAATGTCAGGTAACAGGCAAACGTCCGGTTAGCGGAAACAATGTTTCCCATGCAAATAACAAAACCCGAAGGCGTTTTTTGCCGAACATACATGATCATCGTTTTTGGCTGGAAAGTGAAAATCGGTTTGTGAAACTGCGGGTATCGGCAAAGGGTATGCGTATTATTGACAAGCTGGGTATCGACCAGGTGGTAAGCGATATTCGAGCCAAGGGACAAAAGGTCTAGTCATGAGAGAAAAGATTAAACTGGTTTCTTCTGCAGGCACGGGTCACTTCTATACGACCGACAAGAATAAGCGAACGATGCCTGACAAAATGGAGATCAAAAAATTTGATCCCGTTGTCCGCAAGCACGTGATCTACAAAGAATCCAAGATCAAGTAATCGTGATGCTCGCAGCTGCGAGCGTCCTTTGTTTCTGTTATTTGCTCACCTTATGGCTTTAGGCAGGTTCTGTGCCTGAGCTTCCAGAGGTCGAAACAACACGTCGGGGTATTGAACCCCATATCGTCGGCAAGGCGATCAAATCTGTGGTTGTTCGCCAGCCGAGTCTGCGTTGGCCTGTTTCTCCGGAACTCTCCCAGGTAATGACCGGCAACAGGGTCACCGGGATAAGCCGTCGAGCCAAGTATCTGCTGTTCAGTACAAACACCGGACGAATGATGGTTCACCTGGGCATGTCCGGTAGCCTGCGAATTACTAATGGCTCAACTGCCTTAAAAAAGCATGATCATATTGATATCGTCTTCGATGATGGCACAGTTCTGCGCTATCACGATCCGAGGCGATTTGGCTCGGTGTTCTGGATTCCTGAGGGTAGCAGTCACGAACTGATCGATAGTCTAGGGCCGGAACCCTTATCTGATGAATTCAATGGGAGCTATCTCTACGAGCTTTCAAGGCGCCGTAAGCTGGCGATCAAACTGTTTATCATGAACAGCAAGGTGGTCGTAGGCGTTGGTAATATCTATGCCAACGAGGCCTTACACGCGGCTGGAATCAGGCCTGACCGACTCGCGGGGCGGGTTTCACGAGACAGGTACGTAACGCTTAGCCAGGAAATCAGAGACGTGCTTACAAGCGCCATCTCTAGCGGGGGTACGACTTTAAGGGACTTTGTCAGGGAGGACGGGACTCCTGGCTACTTTAAGCAGAGCCTGCTGGTATACGGCCGTGGAAACGAACCTTGTCTGAATTGCGGGCGTGGGCTTCAGGAAGTAAGGATCGGTAACCGAACAACGGTGTTCTGTACCAAATGCCAGCGTTAACCGATCTCGTTGTTCTTTAGCGCTGTGGCGACGGAGGGATGAACGAATTGCGTAATGTCTCCACCGTACCCGGCAATCTGGCGTACCAGAGATGATGAGATATAGGAATTTTCCTCAGATGGGGCAAGAAATATGGTTTCTATTCTCGGTTGCAACGCCCGGTTCATATTGAGCATCTGAAACTCATAGTCGAAGTCTGTGACAGTTCGAATACCTTTGAGGATTACAGAAGCGCCAATCTCATTGGCAAAATCTACGGTCAGAGAGTTAAACCCAACCACTTCCACATTGTTGATATGTGATAGTACCTCTTGAGCGAGTTTCACCCTTACTATCAGTTCACTGGGTGACTTGTGAGGACTGGTAGCAATACCGAGTACTACGTTATCAAACAAATTTGCTGCCCGTTCAACGAGGTCTGCGTGACCGTTGTGAATTGGGTTGAATGTGCCGGGGTAAAGAACTGTAGTCATGTCAGTTTATCGTGATTTGGCGAGATCGACATCATACAGATGGGCTTACCGCGATATCAACTGGTAATACAAAGACTATAGTGCACCGATCCCGTGTATTTTTGTCGGTATAAATTCCATTGATTGGGAAGATCTCTGGTTTCCAGCGCTACGGGTGTTTCCAAATAAACAAACTTACGAGCAATCTGCCGAACAGCGACGTGCTCCAGGACAGCAGGTAGCACATTTGACGCGAAAGGTGGGTCGATGAAAATAAGATCAAAACCTGTGTCGCATTGGCCCAACCAGGTCATTGCGTTCGATTTGATGTTATCGAACCTGTTCGGATCGGCATCGAGTAGAGCCAGGTTCTGTGAGATACCTGAGGAAGCGGCCTCGTTGCTTTCTATCAGGGTGACATGGTTCGCACCGCGAGACAGGGCTTCGATCGATAACACACCGCTTCCCGCAAAAAGGTCCAGACAGTCCGCGCCCCTGATATCATGCATTAACCAGTTGAAGAGCGTTTCCCTGACACGGTCACCCGTTGGTCGGATGCCATCGTGTTCAGGAAAAGTAATTTTGCGACCGCGCCAATTTCCGCCGATAATTCGAAGCGTGCGATCTTGATGCTTCATGAAATTACACCGCCTTGCGGATGATCTTCATCAATCTGGGTCATGGGATACAACTTCTAGGGATTTATGCAGTCTATGCCAACTAATGTTGCAGATGAAACGAGTGAAGACAAGGTTGGTTTTTTCAAGCGCCTAAAGTCAGGCCTGGGGAAAACCCGCAACAAATTGTCCGAGGGGATACAAAGTGTCTTTCTGGGTGAAAAAACCCTGGATGAGGAGATGCTGGAAGAGTTGGAAACCATTCTCCTGACCTCAGATGTCGGGGTTTCTGCTACGCAGGAAATAATTGGCGATCTGACAAAAAAAGTGGGCCGCAAAGAATTAACAGATACTTCGGCGGTCTATCGCCATCTGCAGGAAACTCTGGTGGACCTGCTCAGACCCGTTGAACTCGCCCTTAAGACAGATTCGCATCATCCTTTTGTCATTCTAATGGTCGGGGTAAACGGGGTAGGTAAGACAACCACCATTGGCAAGCTTGCGAAACTTTTTCAAGCGGAGGGGAAGTCAGTCATGCTGGCCGCGGGTGATACTTTTCGTGCTGCGGCGGTTGACCAGCTGCGGATTTGGGGAGAGCGCAATGAAGTCCCTGTTATCGCACAGGATACAGGCGCAGACAGCGCGTCAGTTGTTTTTGACGCCGTTGCCGCAGCACGCGCAAGAAACATTGATGTGTTGATCGCTGACACGGCTGGTCGATTGCAAAACAAGAAGAACCTGATGGATGAGCTGACAAAGATCACGCGGGTACTTCAAAAGATTGATCCAACTGCTCCTCACGAAGTAATTCTCGTGCTGGATGCAGGTACAGGCCAGAATGCATTGTCGCAGGCACGAGAATTTCAGAAAGCCGTTGATGTATCCGGCCTTGTTCTGACCAAGCTCGATGGCACGGCCAAGGGCGGAGTGATTTTTGCGCTGGCGCAGCAATTGAAAATCCCAATCCGGTATGTCTGTGTGGGGGAGAAAATTGATGATCTGCGCCCCTTTTCGGCTGAAGAATTTGTGACAGCCCTCTTTGAATAAATGTAGAGCTTGAGTAACGATGATACGTTTCGATGAAGTCAGCAAGAGATACGCCGGTGGTTCGGAAGCGCTATCCAGGGTCAGTTTTGAGTTGGCTGACGGGGAGATGTCATTCCTTACCGGTCATTCTGGCGCCGGTAAAAGCACGCTGATGAAGCTGATTATCCTGATGGAAAGAGCGAGTCAGGGCCAGGTAATCGTAAACGGAACTAACCTCAACCGGGTATCCCGGCGCCAGGTACCCGCCGTGCGTCGAAATGTGGGGGTTGTATTTCAGAACCATCAACTTTTGTTTGATCGAACCGTTTATGACAATGTGGCACTTCCACTGACAATCGCTGGATTTTCGCCCAAAGAGGTTGGCAGACGGGTGCGGGCAGCCCTCTCCAAGGTTGGGTTATCTGACAAAGAGAAAAGGTACCCGGTTGCGTTGTCAGGTGGTGAACAACAAAGGGTGGGCATAGCCCGCGCGGTCGTTAACAAACCGCCGCTATTATTAGCCGATGAGCCAACGGGAAACCTGGACCCAGAGCTGTCGCAGGAAATTATGGATCTGTTCAGTCAGTTCAACCAGGTAGGCGTCAGTGTTCTGATTGCGACCCATGATCTGGACCTTGTTCAGCGAATGGCAAAACGAGAACTGGTTTTGCGACAAGGCAAAGTCGTTAGCAGCGTGATCGCATGAGATCGGGAGCGGGTGCAACGGTCGCCAAAACGGGTCGCCGAGATCGTTTGGCTGCCTGGATGTCACACCATCAGCGTGTCTGCCTCTCGACGTTAGCTGAGCTGCTTGGGAATCCATTTGCCAGCTTGATGACCTGGCTGGCTATCGGCATTGCCCTTGGCCTGCCCTTGATTCTTTATGTGGTGCTGCAGAATGTTTCTTCTATTAGCGGTGACTGGGGAGGTAAGCCAAGGGTTACCCTTTACCTGGCTCAGGAGGTTACCCTTGAGGCAGGACAGGCGCTTGCAAAGGAAATTGAGCAACGAGCTGATATAGACGAAACCGAGTTTGTGTCATCGACAAGCGCGTTGCAGGAATTTCAGCGAAAGTCAGGGTTTGGTGATGTCTTGTCCTCACTCGATCGGAACCCACTTCCTCACGTTATAGAGGTCGTTCCTGCAAACCCTGATCCCATTGATCTGGGTAAGTTGGTTAGCGTCTGGAAGGCAAACTTGTTGGTAGGGAATGTCTCGGTTGACCTCCAGTGGCTTGAACGATTGTTCGCGCTGTTGGTTTTTGCCGAAAGACTGGTGACCGCTCTCGCGATTGTTCTTGGTCTGGGTGTTATGTTAATCATGGGCAACACGATTCGGCTAGCGATTGAGAACCGGCGCCAGGAAATTGAAGTCATCAAACTTGTCGGAGGCACAGATGCATTTGTGCGACGTCCCTTTCTCTACCTGGGATTCTGGTATGGGTTGGGCGGCGCAGTCACAGCATTTTTTCTGTTGCAGACGAGCCTCTATTTTCTTTCTACACCTGTCGAGATGCTGGCCCAGAGCTACCGGGATGACTTTGCACTTCAGGGCCCGGGCTTTCTTGGTAACTTGCTGCTGCTGGTTGCTGGCTCGATCCTTGGCATCATTGGGTCTGTGCTTGCGGTCTCGAGGCATCTTGCCGATATTGAGCCCGGATAGGCAGCTGAACAGCGCAATATGGGATTAGCAGTCTGGAAACCAGAGTGCTAGAATTCGCACCCCTAAAACTTTAGTCATTGCGTCCAGGGCTATTTGCCATCACTCGGAATGACGATTATTTGATATGAAGGCGTCGAACGAACTTACCCCCATGCCAGTACTATCTCCGGGCGACAGCCTGGAAGCTTATGTGCAGGCTGTAAACGGCATTCCGATACTGACTTCCGAGCGTGAGCGTGAGTTGGCAGTACAGTTGTTTGGTGACGGTGATCTGGACTCTGCCAGGCAGTTAGTGATGGCTCACTTACGGTTTGTGGTATATGTGGCAAAGGGATATTCAGGTTACGGCCTATCAGAAGCAGACTTGATTCAGGAAGGAAACGTGGGGCTGATGAAGGCGGTGCGTCGTTTTAACCCGGAATTTGGTGTTCGGCTGGTTTCCTTTGCTGTTCACTGGATCAAGGCAGAGATTCACGAGTTTATTTTGAAGAACTGGAGAATCGTCAAGATAGCGACGACAAAACCCCAGCGGAAATTATTCTTCAATCTCAGGAGTGCGAAGAAGCGTCTTGGTTGGATGAACGATACCGAGGTCCGTGATGTAGCAGAGCAGCTTGGTGTCGCGCCTGAAGATGTACGCCAGATGGAAACAAGACTCTCAGCCCATGATGAAGCCTTTGAACTGGATTCTGATGAAGATGACGGTTTTACACCCTCTCATTACCTCACAGACGAGACACTTGATCCGGCGGTGATCACCGAAAAAGAGCGTTTTGCAGCTGCCCAGAGTCGAAAACTGGCGAAGAGTTTTATTGATCTCGATGAACGGTCACGCGAAATCATTCAGCGTCGATGGTTAACGGATAGCAAAACGACGCTCCAGGAGCTCGCTGACCAATTTGGGATCTCTGCAGAAAGAGTACGTCAGCTCGAACAAAATGCACTCAAGAAACTGAAACTCAGTTTTAGCTAACAGGCGCCAGGCTTTTTTCATCGTGACACTAAAAATCGCATTTCTATTTGCAGCCTTTGCCGGAGCGCTTGGCGTTGTACTTGGCGCATTTGGTGCGCATGCGCTTCGTGGGAGCATTGAGCCGAGGTTAATTGAAACCTTTCAAACGGCCGTTCAGTATCAATTGATTCATGCACTCGCGTTGCTGCTGGTGTCGCTCACGATGGGATGGCTGGGCCAAAGTCTGTCATTCGAGATTAGCGCCTATGCATTCATGGCAGGGATCATACTTTTCTCCGGCAGTCTCTATGGGTTAGTGCTTACTGAAATGAAATGGCTGGGTCCCGTTACACCGCTAGGTGGTTTGTGTCTTATCGTTGGTTGGCTCGCATTGCTGGTTGGCGGATTTCGCCAGATTGCCTGATCGATTGCGAGGGGTTAAGTCTTTTGTGCTCCGAGGGGGCCGACTGACTCCCGGTCAGACCCGGGCGCTGAAACTGCATTGGCCGAAGTTCGGCAGGGCAATTAGTGACGGTATGCTCAACCCCCGAACCCAGTTCTCGGACGCGGGACCACTGCACCTGGAAATTGGTTTTGGCATGGGAGACTCCCTTGCAGAGCAGGCAAGATCAAATCCTTCTGTTAATTATGTCGGCATAGAAGTTCACCGTCCTGGTGTTGGGCATATCCTGATGCTGATTGACGATTACCAACTGGACAACCTGTGCCTTTATTCTGAAGACAGCATAGATGTCTTGAGGGCAGTGATTCCGGCGAAAAGTTTCGATGCTGTTCAGGTGTTTTTCCCGGACCCCTGGCCGAAGAAAAAGCACCATAAGCGGCGAATTCTCAATCGCGACTTTGTAGATCTAATAGAAACAAAGCTCAACGCTAACGGGTTAGTTCATATCGCGACTGACTGGCAGCCCTACGCCGAAGAAATCGAATCCTTGTTTGGTTCGATTACGCAGTTTAATCGGGTTGCTGCGCCTTTGAGGCCTCAGACGAAATTTGAACGAAGGGGCATGAAACTCGGACATACTATATTCGACCTCGCTTATCGGCTAGTCGACTAACATCAACAAATCATTCAGGAAAAGACGACCCTTTTCCGTCGGTATGATTTGATTAATGCTTCGAACCAGAAACCCCTTTGGTATCGCCTGCTCAAGGAAAGAGTCGAGTAAACCGGGACTCAAGCCGGTCGTTTCCTCAAACAGTGAGAGATCAAACCCATTGGTCAACCGAAGTGTATTTAGCAGAAACTCGAGTTTGAGCTCATTGGAATCCACGATTTTTGATTTACCTTTCGGATGTTGAAGATACTCTGTCGGCATCCTGTTCTTGGTAGTACGAAACACCTGGTTAGCCCTGCTGATTTTTCCGTGGGCGCCTGCGCCGATCCCCAGGTAATCCCCAAACTGCCAATAGTTCAGGTTGTGCCGCGATTCCTCCGAGGGTAAAGAATATGCAGAGACTTCGTATTGTACGAAGCCAGCAGATTTGAGCAGATCGTTACCGGCAATAAATATATCTTCCAGTACAGAGTCCTTTGGTAAAACGGGAGGGTACTTGTAGAACCGGGTGTTCGGTTCGATCGTCAGTTGATACCAGGAGATGTGCTCAGGCTCGAGTTCGATAGCCCGCTTCAGGTCGTTCAGTGCATTCTCCAGGGTTTGACCGGGCAGACCGTGCATCAGGTCTATATTGATTCGGTTAAACCCAGCTTGCCTTGCACCATCGTACGCCAGTTCGATTTCATCTGGGCCGTGAATCCTGCCCAGCCGGGCGAGAGCGTCAGCGGAAAAGGACTGCGCTCCGATGCTCAGCCGATTAACGCCTGCTTCGTGATAGCCATCAAAGTGCTCCTGGTCAAAAGTTCCTGGATTAGCTTCTAGGGTGATCTCAGATTTGCTGATATCAAAACGGTCTTTAATACCGACGAATAGATTGCTAATGGCTTCGGGTGAAAACAGGCTTGGTGTTCCCCCCCCCATAAAGATTGATCGAAGGGTCGTGCGCGACTCTGACTCAACCTCAAACTCCAGATCGCGAAGTAATGTCTCAACATATCGGGTTTCGGGAATCTCGCCCTTTACCTCGTGTGAATTGAAATCACAGTATGGGCACTTTCGGGCGCACCATGGGAAATGGATGTACAGGCTAAGTGGCGTATCGATCACTGAGTAGTCCAGATAATGCTGCGAGCGCCTGTCCGCGATGGCTAATCGAATTCTTCTGCTCACTGCTCAGTTCAGCTGCCGTTTTACCAAGAGATGGTATCCGGAAGATTGGGTCGTAGCCGAAGCCGTGGTCGCCCGAGGGTTCATGTGCGATCTCTCCTTCCCACCTGGCCTCAGTAATGATCGGGGTCGGGTCCTCGGCCGCCTCCATATGAACCAGCACGCAGTAAAAAAAAGCACGTCGATCAGACGCCCCTTCAAGGGCTGAGCGGAGCTTCAAAAGGTTATCGATATCAGTTGCTTCCCGCCCTGCGTATCGAGCTGAATAAATTCCCGGGTCACCCGACAGAAACGGAACGCAAAGACCTGAGTCGTCGGCAATGGCGGGAAGACCGGTAGCAAGGCTGGCATGTTTGGCCTTGATAATCGCGTTTTCTATGAAAGTCGTGCCCGTTTCAATCGGTGATTCCACGCCAAGGTCTTTCTGTAGGACGAGTTCAAAATGCGCCGGCAGAAGTACTCCGATTTCCTCAGCCTTGTGCTGGTTGCCACTCGCTAGAACGAATTTCATTAGTCGTATCGTCTGACAAAGTTGATAGGTACCGACTCGATCGCATTCAATTGAACGTCAAGATTGAATCTCAGGATGTCGTGTTCGAGAGCAAGATAACTTGCCAGGTAGTAGATTGCGTCGGCCTCATTGACCTCATCGAATACCAGTTCAAATCGCTGGTTCAACAAGTTGATGACATGGCCGGATATAGAGGCCGTAGCGGGTAGACCTTGCTTTAACACTGAAAGGTTCACAACGATTCTTTTCTCTGAGCGGACGATGTCATGCGCGCTTGCGACATCCGGCGGAATGATCAGACTGGAGAAAGTCGTAAAGTGAATTCTGTGTTCACCGTGATCGAGGTATCGCGCCGCCAAGGCAGGTGTTGAGCCAAGGCAGCAGAACAATAACAGTAGAAGTTTGAGGTGCATTAAAGCCCCAGTATCAGGCCCTGGGGTATACCAAGCATAGACGCGAGGGGACGAATGATCAGATAGGAATCGATCAGAGTTATCGCGACGAATACGAGAATAATTGAGAAATCCATGCCGCCCATCGGGGGCAGTAGTTTTCTTGCAGGTGCGCATACTGGTTCGGTCAGCTGGTTAACCAGCGCCATCGCCGGGTGGTTTGAGTAAGGTGCAACCCAGCTTGCGATCACCATAATGATAAGTGAGAAGTAATAAATTTTGAAAATTGTTGAAAGCAGTCCGACCAGTGACCAGGCGATATACACCGGATGGAAGGCATATCCACCGCTGAGGAACATGACAAGTGATATCGCCAGCAGCTGCACAACCAGTGTGACAAACAATGTTGAAACGTCTACTCCACGGATGGTTGGGAGTATTTTCTTTAAGGGCTTTACCGGGGGGTCGGTGACCTTGACTATGGCTTGGCAGATAGGATTGTAATAATCCACACGCGAAAGCTGCATAAGAAACCGTAATAGAAGCAGAATCAGATATAGCCCTGCAACGGTCTGTATCAGAAATACTCCGGCGCCTAATAAATTCTGTGTCATTCAATTAATCCTGGATGCTGTATATAGATTATAGGCTATTTTTCTCAGTTCTTTGATAGCTCAACGGATCGGGTTCTGGCCGCGTTCACCGCGCCTCTCACTGCCTCTTCAAACTTAACTGACTGGAAGTGCTCTATCGCCGCCTGGGTGGTGCCACCAGGCGAAGTTACCTGTTTTCTTAAGGTTCCAGCGTCGGATTCACTTTGCTTTGCCATCACAGCTGCGCCAAGTGCGGTCTGGAGGACCAGTTGTGTCGAGACTTCCCTGCTTAGCCCTTCCACGACACCAGCATTAATCATTGACTCCATCATCAGGAAGAAATAGGCGGGGCCACTGCCAGATACTGCCGTGACGATATCAAGTTCAGCCTCAGTATCCACCCAGAGTGACTCGCCCACCGATGTCAGAACTGAGGTGGCTGATGCTCTTTGCTCTGCAGTAACCGCTGGGGAGGCGAACAATGCGGTCATACCTGTTTTGACGAGGGCGGGCGTATTGGGCATGCACCTGACCAGCGCCGTGGCCTCAGGCAATCGGCTCAGCATGTTAGCGGTGGTGATACCGGCAGCGACACTGATAAACAGTTTCCCCTGGCTTGAGGTTGAAATTTCATCGAGCAGATCAAGAACGACATCAGGTTTAACACACAACATGACGATGTCTGCTTTGGAGATAGCGTCGGTGTTACTGGATGCGATTGCAACACCCTGACCGCGAGCTCTCTCACGGCAGTGCTCGATGGGATCGAAGGCGAATAGCGAGTGACCATCAGAAATCAGGCCGCCCATGATTGCGTTTGCAATGTTGCCTGCCCCCAGGAATGCAATTGTCGACATGTTGGTAATTATCCTTTTATTGTGTGAGTAGATGGTGTTGGCGGTTTGTTTCTGGGACCAAAGATAGCAGTGCCGATTCTAATCCATGTTGCGCCTTCTTTGATGGCTTCAACAAAGTCATTGGTCATACCCATTGACAGTTGGTTAAATTCGGGCAACCCGTATCGTGATTCTATTTCATCTTTCAGCTCGCGTAGCTCACGGAACGTGGCAGCCTGCGCTGAGTGGTCGTTGGTGGGAGCGGGTATTGTCATTAGCCCCCGCACTGAAATTTGGTCAAAAGCCGCGATCTGTCCAGCCAGTCTTATCGCCTCATCGGGATTGACACCCAGCTTCTGGTCTTCGTTGGAAAGATTAACCTGGATCAGGCAATTCAGGCGGCCTAGCGTCGGCTCCCGCTGCTCGGATAGGCGCTTCGCAACCTTTGCTGTGGCAATGCCATGCACCCAGCCGAACGTATTAGCGATGTCGCGGGTTTTATTACTTTGGATTCCGCCGACAAAATGCCAGATAGCCTCAGGAAATGCTGAAACCTTTGGTCGTGCGTCCTGCAGGTAGTTTTCGCCAAAGTGCTCTTGACCAGCATGGATGGCACTCGCGACTGCATCGACACCCATGGTTTTGCTGACGGCGAGCAGGTTCACACTAACCGGATTCCGGTTCGCGATCTGACAGGTTTTGACTATTTCTTCCCTGATGGCCGCGATTCGTGATTGGATATCTGTCATAAAAAGAGGATGTATTGGGTGAGCCGCCAGTATTGGTTACTTTGAAGGTGACATAAAGCCCTGACTTTAGTTGATTGTCATTCGGTCAGGGCTTTTATCCGCGGCTGCAGATTGTCCATTGCAGAGGTATACTGCCTTTTAATTGCCGCGCTGTGGCATTAACGCGATAGGAAGATGCGATGGACATAACTGAGTTACTGGCATTTAGCGAGAAGCAGGGAGCATCTGATTTACACTTGTCGGCGGGATTGCCCCCCATGATTCGCGTCGACGGTGATATCCGTCGAATCAACTTGCCCGCACTGGATCATAAGGAAGTTCATGGGTTGATTTATGAAATCATGAATGACAAGCAGCGCAAGGATTATGAAGAATTTTTTGAGTGTGACTTTTCTTTTGAGGTTCCGGGCGTCGCACGATTCAGGGTAAACGCATTCAATCAGAATCGGGGCGCTGGTGGTGTCTTTAGGACCATTCCATCGAAGGTTCTCACCATGGAAGATCTGGGTATGGGGGAAATCTTTCGTGATATCTCCGAGACTCCACGCGGCATGGTG
>JABJED010000473.1 GCA_018665025.1 Gammaproteobacteria bacterium | reverse complement strand
TTGTCAGCAATATCTGAAATCACCTGTACACCGGTAGCCCCGGTCCCGATAACCCCTACTCGCTTACCTTGCAGTTCAACAGGTTCCTTCGGCCAGTGGTAAGTGTGAAAGGACTCGCCCTGAAAGGCGCTAACGCCTTCTATGTTAGGAAGCGTTGGGGTGGAGAGCATTCCAATCGCGGTTAACAGTATGTTACATGTCAGGCTTCGGCCATCTTTCAGAGAGACCTTCCAAACACTCCTGGATTCGTCAAAAACAGCAGACTTGACCCTGCAGTCAAACTGCATGTGTTCGCGCAGATTGAACTTGTCTGCAACATAGCTCAGGTAACGCAGTGTTTCAGGCTGGCCGGCAAAATGTTCACTCCAATCCCATTCCTGCAACAGCTCATCGGAAAACGAATAAGAATAACTGTAACTCTCTGAATCGAAACGGGCACCGGGATATCGATTCCAATACCAGGTACCCCCAAGGTCACTGCCGGCTTCCAGCACCGTGGCATCGATGCCCAGCTCGAGTAGCCGATACAGCTGGTAGATGCCACAAACACCAGCACCGATCACTACAACTTCATGGTGTTTACTTTCCGTCATTAACCATCCTGCGTCTTCGTCAGTTTTTTACGAACAATACATTGGTGTTCAATGCATAGAGTGTCCATTGTGCGAAGGTGCCATTAACCGCGGCCTTAATTGATGTCACTTTCAGGGAGCCTTTCAGGGCGCCTTTCAGGGAGCCTTTCAGGGAGCCTTTCAGGGCGCCTTTCAGGGCGCCTTTCAGGGAGGTCCCGATGCTAATCCTTCATCGTGCCTAAGGTCACTCTTTCCCGGTCTACCTCTTCCAGCGTCTGTCTTATCTTTGGATGCTGCGCGCAAATCCTGTCCAGGTCCTGACGCTTCAGTTCATACAAAGAACAGGGGGTAGCGGCTATCGTTGTTGCATTTCGCGGGGTACCATGAAGAAGCGCGGCTTCACCGAAGAAATCACCTGCATACAAAGTCGCCACATGGTTGACAGCATCACCCTCGGCTACTTCGACATTGGCGATACCTCGCGCGATCAGAAATATGGAATCGCCCGCATTGCCTTGTCTGATAATGGCTTTTCCTCGAGGTACCGTTTTTGTACGAAGGTAACTGCCAATAAAAGCATGCTCTGTTTCACTGACGCCCTGAAACATAGGAACCTTCTTCAGAATTTCGGTCACCTCAATTTCGAAGCAGGCTGACATGTTTTCCTGGTTGAGCTGCCTGATCCGGCTTGCCTGGTTTTTCAATATCGTGTGAGCTATACCTTCGCTGATCATGCCCATTTCAGCTGCCTGCGCTACTGATTCATGCTCAGCTACCAGAAGCAATCGTTGCCCCAATTGCTCCTGGATCGTTTCGACGAATTCCGGATACTGCTCAGCGACTTCATCAATCTGGCTTTTGGCTGCTGTTAGAATTTCCTCGTAGACCTCTCTGATTTTTGCGGTGGTAGCGGTATCAACATTACCCTCCTTGGCAATTGTATCCAGGCCGCGTAGTACCGAGTTCGCTGCGCGATATCTCCCCCAGGCAACGTCGTAGTCGCGGATAATACTCGAGGTAGATAGCCTCTCCGCCAATGCTCGGGCCCCGGCAACTTCGAACATATTAGTGATGACTTCAAAGACGGCTTTGCCAATCGACTTCTCTGTCTTGACCGTCGGCATCAGGCCCCGGTGACGGACCTCATCAATCTGTACAGCGATAGTATGCTCCAGCTCTCGGTAAGCAGATTCGTTGATCAGACCATGAGAGAACAACTCATAGAACCGGGATTTTTCCCTGGCAAGACAACGCATAGCGAGAATCTTGGCCGTTTCTGCCTTGGTCATGGTGCTATTGAGCGTCTCGATCTCAGCTCCGAGTTCAGACAGGCTTTGCTCACTTTTTTCACGGAGGTTATCGGCGATCCGTTGCGAAAAAAGCCCGCCACTAACAAGTGAATTAAGTCGCTTCAATCCTTCTACACGTGCGTTTTTGTCGCCCTCTCGTTTAGCCAGCGAATCCGATAGGCTGAGCGCATCAAGGCCGAGAAATTTCACCAGTTTTTCAATGCTGAGCCCCTGCACTACCAACGTGAACAGAACCGCACCCATGACCAGCGAGATCAGAGTATCTTTGTAATCAAAAGGTGGCAACGCAAGAACAATGGCGAGGGCAATAGCGCCTCTTAACCCGCCCCAGTACATTACGGACTGAAATGGCATGCCGATCGGCTCTGCGCCGGGCATTCGACCGATAAGAGGCACGACAGTAAAAATAACGATAGCCCGTGATATCAGCATCGCGACAACGACCAGTGCGATCAGGTCTACAGATTCCCACAATACGACCAGGTCAATCTGTAGACCGACCATCAGGAAGATCAACGCATTAGCGACGAATGCTAAATATTCCCAGAAATGCTCCATAAACTCTGAGGTACTGGGTGAAATCTTCGATCTGCCCCATGAGCCAATGGTCATGCCTGCGGCGACCACCGCCATGATGCCACTGACATGAAACACATGCTCAGCAATGATAAATGAGAAATAGGCCAGGATGGTGGTAAGGGTGATTTCAATCCCGGGGTCAGATTCGATTCGTCCCAGCGTGTAGCCGGTCATCAACGCCAATACCCAACCAACGATAACGCCACCCGCAAACACAAACAGGAATTCCCCTGTGCCGCTCACAAGCACGTCTGAAGAAAATTCACCGGCGGTCAGCAGACCGATCAAAATAGTGGCAAGCACCAGTGACGTTGCATCGTTAAAGAGACTCTCGCCTTCTACCAATATGGTTAACCTTTCGGGCACACCGAGCTGTTTAAAGATTGCAATAACGGCCACGGGGTCAGTAGCACTCAGGATTGCACCCAACAACAGCCCCACCATCAAATCGAAATCGGTGAACACTGAAAAAATGAAACCAATGATGCACGTAGAAATCAGTAGTCCCGGAATAGCCAGTGTCAGAATCGGCCAGAGGTTGTTTGAGAGCTGCCGAGCATTAAGGTTGAATGCCGATTCGAAAATTAGCGTCGGGATGAATACAAAAAGAACCAGTTCTGGTGTCAGTTGAAATTCACTCAGCAGAGACAATCCGGGAACATCGTGCCCGAAGTGAGATATGGCGATGCCAACAAAGACCAAAAGGACCGTTAGCGGAAGCTTATCGACCCTTTTACTGAACATGGTGGTTAGCGCTGCAATCAACAGCAGTAGAACAATGCCGGTCACCAGGTCAGTTATGCTACTTCCCGCATGCTCCATCTTACCTCCTCAGTAAAAAAATAAAATCAGCCTCAAACAACGAAAAACCGCTTGTTCGATTCTACGGCGCCCTGCAATCAGCTCCCTGCAATCAGCTCCCTGTTACGGTCTAATAACTTTTTTCCTGCCCCAGCACTCTTTCTCCAATGAATGACTTAATCATTTCCTGCGATACCGGTGCAATGACAGGTATCATGATTTCACGTAAATACCGTTCCACATGATATTCCTTAGCGTACCCCATTCCACCGTGGGTCAAAACACTTCTCTGGCAGGCTGACAACGCGGCTTCTGCCGCCAGGTATTTGGCGGTGTTAGCTTCAGCACCACAGGGTTCCCCCCTGTCATATATTGATGCGGCCTTGAATACCATTAGCATCGCGGCTTCCAGTTCCATCCAGTTCACCGCAAGCGGATGCTGGATCGCCTGGTTTTTGCCAATGGGGCGATCAAAAACAACACGTTCACGTGCGTAGTTAGCCGCTCGTTCCAGCGCGGCCTGGCCTAAACCTACTGCCTCTGCTGCGATCAGGATTCGTTCGGGGTTCAGTCCATGAAGCAGGCATTTCCATCCATCTCCTTCCTCACCAATACGGTCCTGAACTGGTACGATCAGGTTATCAATGAATAGTGAATTGCTATCAACGGCTTTTCGGCCCATTTTCTCAATTAATCGGACTTCGATTTTCTCCCGGTCCAGATCAGTAAAAAAAAGAGACAGGCCATCCGTTGGACGTTCACATTCAGATAATGGCGTCGTCCTTGCGATCAGCAAAATTTTGCTTGCGGTCTGCGCCGTTGTCGTCCAAAGCTTCTGGCCGTTAATGACATAATTGTCGCCATCACGATCTGCGCGAGTTTCCAGCTTTGAGGTATTAAGACCGGAGTTAGGTTCAGTGACACCAAAGCATGCCCTGTCCAGCCCTTGAATTAGTGGTGGCAGGAAACGAGACTTTTGTTCGTGAGTACCAAACACGACGATCGGGTTCGGTCCAAACAGGTTCAGGTGTACTGCCGAGGCGCCACTCATGCCGGCTCCGGAGCGGGCTATTGTATGGGCCAGAATAAGCGCCTCACTAACGCCCAGGCCAGCACCACCAAATTCTTCCGGCATTGCAATGCCTAACCACCCGCCCTCTGTGATGGCGCGCACAAACTCTTCAGGAAAGTTACCGTCTGTGTCTCTCTCCAGCCAATAATCCTCACCGAAGTTGCGACAAATTCGAGAAACTGCGTCCTGGATCGCAAGTTGTTGTTCGCTGAATTCAAAATCCATGTAAATTCCAGTAAAGGGGGCTAGGGTGCAGAATACTATGCAAGTTGAATGCATAACGCATATATTTTGTGACTTGACGCAAAATTTAGCGTCCTATGGCGGACTTCGGGTATCTTTCCATTATCTTTTCAATCATTTTTAGTCACTTACTGGTAGGTTTAGCTTCTACGTATTGAAAGTCTTAAACACATGGTTGTACTAACC
>JABJED010000086.1 GCA_018665025.1 Gammaproteobacteria bacterium | reverse complement strand
TATTATCTAATTCCATTTTATCCCTCTGGCATTTTGTTAGTGAAACGTAAATCCTTCATAACCTTTTGCGGTTACCTGATCACACACTTCCCTGTAAGCGCCAACGCCTGCTGCGTATGGCATAAAAATGCGCGGCTTACCTTTTACGTTGGCACCCAGGTACCAGGAACCCCCTTTAGGGAAGAGGGTCATGTTTGCGACGTCATTGACGTGGCTAACCCATTGGTCCTCTGCCTGTGTTTGTGCTTCGAATACCTTCAGGTCTTGCTCTTTCATGTGCGCCAGGCAATCAATTGTCCAGTCGACATGTTGTTCAATCGACACCATCATATTGCTTAGGACAGATGGGCTACCCGGTCCAGTAATGGTGAACAGGTTTGGGAAATCAGCGACAGCAATACCAAGGTAGGACCTTGGGCCAGCATGCCATTTTTCCGATAGCGCCAAACCAGCTTTTCCACGAATATCCATATTCAGTAGCGCGCCTGTCATCGCGTCAAAACCGGTTGCCAGGACGAGGGTATCCAGCTCTGTTAGCTCGCCGTTCACCATGACCCCTGTTTCGGTAATCTCCTCGATGGGGTTGTCTTTCACTGACAGAAGGGTGACGTTTTCCCGGTTATAGGTTTCGTAGTAGCCTATATCGACGCAAATGCGCCGGGTGCCAATAGGATGATTAGTAGGGCACAGCAGGTTCGCCGTTTCCTGATCTGTTACGGTTTCATGGATTTTACGATGGACAAATTCCTTGGCGAATCGGTTGGCTTCCTCGTCCATCAGTTGGTCGCCGATCGCGCCCATGAATTTGGCCCCGCCTGTTTCCCAGGCTTCTTCAAGAATCTGGGTCGCCTGGTCCTCTGACAACTGGCTCCGCAGGACGGGTTCCACGGGCCCGTCCCTAGGCTCGATCTTCAGATCGCCGAAACCTGACCCGATAGCAAGTTTGTGGTTTTCGCGGTGGGCACGGTAATTTTTCTTAAACTCGGTGACCCAGTCCTGATCAAGCGGTTCGTTTTTTGCTGGAACGCTGAAGTTTGGCGTACGTTGAAAAACCGTCAGATGGTCGGCTTCCTCGGCAATTACTGGAATCGCCTGAATACCGGACGAACCCGTACCGATGATGCCAACTCTTTGGTTTTTGAAACTCACCGGTTCGTGGGGCCACTTACTCGCCTGATATAGGTTGCCTTTGAAATTTCGTACGCCAGGTATGTCCGGGAGCTGTGGGACAGACAGGCATCCGGTTGCCATCACGCAGAAGCGAGCAACCACGCTGTCACCTTTATCGGTTTCCAGCTGCCAGTCGAGCGAATCATCCTGGTAGTGAGCTGACGTCACGCGTGTTTCGAAGTGAATATCTTTGCGCAGGTCAAAACGACGACTGACGTGCTGTGCGTATTCCAGGATCTCTGATTGTGGTGCGTATCGTTCGGACCACTTCCATTCCTGTTCAAGTTCAGAAGAAAAAGAGAAAGAGTAGGCAAGACTCTCAGCATCACATCGTGCGCCAGGATACCTGTTCCAGTACCAGGTTCCGCCGACATCGTCCCCAGCCTCAAATACAACTGCCGAAAGTCCCAGTTGCCGGAGTCTGTGCAACATGTACATTCCGGCGAATCCTGCTCCTACGATGGCAACATCGAACTTCAGACTTTTGTGTAGCATGCAGGTAGGTCTCCAAAATAAGAGCTTGTAGTGTCGCCGCGTTGATTTCCAACGTCAACGTATGGTGTTACAGGCGATCGAGAAAAGATTCACCATATTCAAGGGGCGGTAGTTTGAAAAAACCTGCCAGGGTTTGGCCTATATCGGAAAAGCTGGTTCGGGAACCAAGGTCGACCGATTCTATCCCGTGCCGATAGGCTAGTATCGGGATGTATTCACGAGTGTGATCTGATCCAATCCATGTGGGGTCGCAGCCGTGGTCGGCGGTGATAAGCAGTAGATCTTCTTTAGTCATGCAGGCGATGACGTCTTCAAGTCGCTGATCAAAATAGGTGAGGGCATCTGCATAGCCGGCTGGATCTCGTCTATGTCCGAAATCCTGGTCAAAGTTAACCAGGTTGGTAAATATCAGTGTGTTGTCAGGTTCTTCCTTGATCTTTTCAATGGTTGCATCGATTAGAGCAGGCAGCCCAGTTGCTTTCGTGCTGGTTGTAATGCCGCGATGAGCAAAAATGTCCGATATCTTGCCTATTGCCACAACATTCATCTGCTGTTCGGTCATTACATCAAGCAGTGTAGGATTGGGTGGTTCGAGGGAGTAATCTCTGCGGTTTCCAGTCCTTTTGAAGTCCGAAGCATTTGATCCGATGAAAGGGCGAGCGATGACTCGTCCAATATTCGCGTCATAAAGTAACTCACGTGCGGCCTCACAAAATTCATAAAGCCTGTCCAGCCCAAAACTGCCCTCATGTGCTGCGACCTGGAACACGCTGTCTGCAGAGGTATAGCAAATTGGTCTACCTGTTCGCATATGTTCTTCACCAAGGTCGCGAATGATGTCAGTGCCCGACGCGTGACATCTCCCTAGTGTGCCGGGGGTGGCTGTTCGCCGGGTAAGCTCATTCAGGAATAGCTTCGGGAAACATTCGGGTGTGTTCGGGTAGTATCCCCAGTCATACATCACGGGTACCCCGGTCATTTCCCAGTGACCACTAGGTGTATCCTTTGCCGTGCTGATCTGAGCGGCCGCACCATATGCGCCTGAACACGGCATTTCATCCTGCAGCGAAAAGACGTCACTGCTTACCGCTTTCGTTGCGGCGACCAGGCCAAGGCCGGCAAGGTTTGGCAATGCCAGCGGCTTACCTGTTCTTTGCTCGAAGCATTGCGCAACGTGAGCAAAGGTATTCGCACCAATGTCTCCGAACGCTTCAGCATCCGGAGCAGAACCTATGCCGAATCCATCTGCCACCAGAATAATTGCTCGTCCCATTATCACTCAAGTAAAGATTGCCAGGCTCCAGTATACCGGGAAATGATGGTAACCTGCCGCTTTGCGATACTAATCTCGGAGCATCATGCTCGTCGTCGGACAAAGCTTATTGGGGATGTTATTTATCATCCTGACGGGATACCTATTGTCTTCGCAGCGATCGAAGATTAACTGGCGGACTGTGCTGGGTGCTTTTGGTATTCAGCTGGCAATCGGTGCCCTTGTCCTTTATTTCCCTCCTGGCATGCAGGCGCTGGAAGCCGTTGCGGGCGTTGTTATTAGTGTTTTAGGTTATGCCCAGGCGGGAATAGATTTTATGTTTGGTGACTTCGCCTCGGGCAACCATGGCTTTGTCTTTGCACTCCAGGTGCTGCCTGTTATTGTGTTCTTTGCATCGCTGATTGCCGTGCTTTATCACCTGGGCATCATGGAACGCCTTGTCAGACTGATCGGTGGGTTCATTCAGTTCGTGCTGGGTACCAGCAAAGCGGAATCCATGTCCGCTGCGACCAATATATTCATTGGCCAGTCTGAAGCGCCGATCGCGATCAAACCGTATCTATCTTCCATGTCATCGTCCGAAATATTTGCTGTGATGGTTGGCGGAATGGCGACAGTATCTGGCAGTGTGTTGGGTGGCTATGCGGCGGCAGGTGTTGATATGAGATACCTGATAGCAGCCAGTTTCATGGCTGCCCCGGCGGGGCTCATGATGGCAAAATTGATCAAACCTGAGTCCAGTGATATTTCGTCGGATGATTCTGATGTTCATGAGGATATCCTGGCGCATCGCGCCGCGAACGTTATTGATGCGGCAGCGACCGGAGCGCTGCAGGGTATGCAACTGGCATTCGCTATTGGGGCTTTGTTACTGGCGTTCATTGGCCTGATTGCGCTGATTAACGGCATGATTGGTTGGGGAGGGAGTTTTTTCGGAATTGAAAACCTGACGATGCAACAGATCCTGGGTTACCTGTTCCAGCCTGTGGCATTTCTGATCGGTGTCCCCTGGGAAGAGACAAGGCAGGTAGGAAGTTTACTCGGCCAAAAATTCATGTTGAATGAATTCATCGCCTATCTTGATTTTGTTGCCAACTACCAGAGCGAATTGACGCCTAGAACACAGGCCATTGTAACCTTCGCTTTGTGCGGCTTTGCCTGTTTGTCCTCGATTGCTATCGTTGTTGGGGGTATTGGTATCCTTGTGCCCCAAAGAAGGGCTGAGCTGTCCCAGCTTGGGTTGCTGGCAGTTGTGGCCGCAACACTGGCAAATCTCATGAGTGCGACAATCGCCGGTTTAATATTAACGCTTAGTTAGTTCCCGTCCGAAGGTCATGTTCTGAGCCAGTAGATAGGTCATCTGAATGGGTTAGATAAGAATCAATCACTTGACGGGAAATAACCACCACGGAGTATATTCTCCAGATATTAAGAAGACTGTTCAGGAAAAGATCATGGCTACACCACACATTGGCGCAGAACCAGGTGAAATCGCAGAGACCGTATTACTGCCCGGCGACCCATTGAGAGCGAGGTTTGTTGCGGAAAATTATCTGTCGGGTGTTGTTTGCGTTACCCAGGTTCGTAATATGCTGGGGTTTACCGGTACCCATAAAGGTGAGCGTCTATCGGTCATGTCCAGTGGTATGGGCATGCCAAGCATGTCTATCTATGCGACGGAATTATTCCAGCTTTTTGACGTCCAGCGAATGATTCGAATGGGAAGTTGTGGGTCAATTCACCCGGATGTCAATTTGGGCGACCTGGTTGTTGCGATGGGCGCGTCGACTGATTCCAACATGAACCGGCTTAGATTCAACGGCCACGACTATGCCGCGATTGCAGACTACGGGCTATTGAAAAACTGGGTCGAGAGCGCCGAATCCATGGATGTTAACGTTACCGTGGCTAACGTGTTTACCTCTGATACCTTTTATCACCTTGGCGATGAGATTTACGATATTGCCAGTCGGCTAGGAATTGTTGCGGTTGAAATGGAAGCTGCGGCACTATATCGAATTGCAGCAGAACAGGGACGGGCAGCCCTTGGCGTGATGACGGTCAGTGATCACATTAGGAAAGGCGAACATTTAAGCGCTGACGAAAGAGAGACGAACTTTGGCGAAATGGTGGAAATCACCCTGGCTAGTTTGTAGGAAAAAATTTCCCTCAATACGATCCGTTAAAACAGGAATAACAAACCGATGACTTATGCAACACTTGCGACAGACCTCGAGTCGCGGATTCTGACGATCACCCTCAACAGACCCGAGGCAATGAACTCCTTCACGGTAGAGATGGCAGGAGAGTTGGTTGATGCTTTTAACTCAGCCAGTGAGGATGATGATGTGGGTTGCATTATTGTTACCGGGGCAGGGAAAGCTTTTTGCGCGGGGATGGATCTGTCCATTGGAGGCAATGTATTTGGCCTAGATGAATCGATCAGGCCAAACCTTGATGAAGTCAGGCGTCGTTACAACGACGAAGACATGGTTACGGGCGTTCGAGATACGGGCGGCAGGGTTAGTTTGGCGATTTTTGAATGTAAGAAACCGGTCATTGGTGCGATCAACGGTGCAGCAGTTGGGATCGGCGCAACGATGACCCTGGGTATGGATATTCGTATGGTCTCTGAAAAAGCCCGTATTGGATTTGTGTTTGGAAAAATAGGTGTGACCCCAGAGGCTTGCTCTACCTGGTTCTTGCCTCGAATCGTCGGAATGCAGACCGCGCTTGAATGGGTTTACAGCGCGGATATTCTGAACGCCAGCCAGGTTGTCGACGCTGGTCTGGCTCGCTCGGTGCATGCGCCCGAGGAACTTCTGCCGGCGGCCAGGGAGCTCGCATTGAAATTTGTGGCGAACCGATCCCCGGTTGCCATCGCGCTGGCTCGACAGATGATGTACCGAAATTCCGCGATGCCATCACCAAGGACTGCCCACGAGGTAGATTCGCTGTCGATGTATTACAGCAGCCTTGGGGACGGAAAAGAAGGCGTGCAATCGTTCCTTGAAAAGCGCGACCCGGTGTTTGCTTCGAAGGCATCTGTCATGCCGGACTTTTACCCCTGGTGGGAAAGCGAACAGTAGGCAATATTTATTTAGATAGAAGGAAGAGGTTATGGCTGTAGAGATTGAGAAACAAGGGCACCTTGCGATCATTACCCTGAATCGCCCTGAGGCTCGCAATGCGATCAATGGCGAGATGGCACAAACGATGGAAAGTTGTCTCGATGAATTCGAGAACGACCCGGAACTCTGGGTCGGAATTCTTAAAGCAGAGGGTACCGTTTTTTGTGCTGGCGCAGATCTTAAAGAAATTGCAGCAGGCAACGGCGCGGCCCTGGCGACCAGGAAGGGTGGTTTCGGCGGAATTACCCGGCGGGAAAGAACAAAACCACTCATCGCCGCAATTACGGGAACAGCCGTCGCCGGTGGATGTGAAATTTCACTGTCCTGTGACCTCATTATCGCTTCGACTGAAACCGTCTTTGGGCTTCCAGAGGTCAAGCGATCACTCGTTGCAGCCGCAGGTGGTTTGTTCCGGTTACCAAGGGCACTTGGCATGGCCACAGCAATGGAGCTGATCATGACGGGTGATCCGCTTCCCGCTCAGCGTGCCTTTGAGCTTGGGATGGTGAACAAGGTTGTATTGCCGGAACAAGTCCTTGGTGAGGCCAAACAATTAGCAGAGCGAATCATGGCTAATGCGCCGCTTGCAGTACAAGCGAGCCGCAACGTTGCCGCTAGAGCATTAATGGATGATGACGAGGCGCTGTGGCGTGCCAGTGGTAAAGGATTCCAGAGCGTCGTCGGCACTGAGGATTACCAGGAAGGCCCGCGGGCATTTATTGAAAAACGCCCCGCTGTTTGGAAAGGAAAATAGCGTAGCTTGAAACCAGGAACCAGGAACCAGGAACCAGGAACCAGAAACTGGTGACCAGTATCATGCTGACGATGATACTGGCCATATCCCGGTAGACGAATTACTTATTGGGATTTATCAGGTACTTTTCACCCGTGGACTGTTGCCCATAGACGCTAATCGCGTCCAGAGATAGCGCTTCAGCCAGTGAAACTTCCTGCGTGTAGTGGCTGGCGAAAGTGGTTTTTATTTCGTCTGCAACGCGCTGTCTCAGTTTTTCAGCTTCTTCGAAACCAACTTTTTGGAGGAACGGTGTCAGTAGCCAACCACCCAGATTCCAAGAGAAGCCAAAGTTCCTGTTCAACGTAGTCGGTGATCGATCCAAACCGCCGTAAATGTAGACTTGCTTGAACTGATCCGATCCATAGCGATTGTAGTCACCGGCTGATTTCATCGCAGCCGCTTCCATAGCAGTGAGTAATTGACCTGCCAGCTTGCCACCGCCAGTGGCGTCAAAGGCGATATAGGCGCCAGCCTCAGCGTAGGCGTCAGTCAGGTCTTGCATAAAAGAATCTGAGCTGGAATTGCAGACATATTTGGCGCCGATGCCTTTTAGCAGGTCTACCTGCTCCTGCTTGCGAACAACGTTAACCAGATCGACGCCATCTTTCAGGCATATTTTCTGAAGCATCTGGCCAAGGTTCGAAGCTGCAGCGGTATGACATAGTGCCGTAAACCCTTCGGCTTTCATGGTTTCAACCATACCAAGCGCGGTCAGTGGGTTAACGAAGCAGGATGCACTTTCTGCGGAGGTAACGCCGTCGTGCATCATTAGGCACTGTTTGGCCTTTACGACACGATACTGTGTGTACATGGCACCGCCGAGTATACCAACGGTCTTTCCGAGCAGCGCCTGGGCTTGTTCGCTGGTGCCGGCTTCTACGACAACACCGCCGCCTTCGTTGCCCACGGGCAATGACTGACCGGCCCTCGCGGCGACGACTTTCCTTAGCCCCTCAGGAATCGTTGCGGTAACAACCGGTGAATCCGGGGATCCAGATGCAGCAGCTGTTGTCATGTCAGCCATACCGAACAACAAACCAAGGTCCGATGGATTGATTGGCGATGCCTCTACGCGAACCAGCACTTCATCATCAGCGGGCTTGGGGACCGGGATCGTTGCCAGCGATAATTCGAGTGTGCCCTCTTTTGTGACGAGAGACTGTATTTGCAATTGATCGGCCATGATATTCCTTTAAGTGTTAATGGTTCATTCCGACAACTTGTCGGCTTCTATTTGGAGTGATCTTAGTTCATCCCCGGTGAAAATTTCCTGAATTTTTTCAATTTCGTCTGCCGCTTCTTTTTGTCTGCGCCACATTTCTGCGTAGGTGCCATCGGCTTTAACCAGAGCGAGGTGGGAGCCACGTTCGATGATTTCTCCAGCAGAGAGCACCAGTATTTCATCTGCATTGACGATAGTCGACAGCCTGTGCGCGATCACCAGGGTAGTTCGGTTTTTGGCGACTTCTTCCAGAGCTGCCTGAATCTCTCGTTCGGTCTTGATATCCAGTGCGGAGGTGGCTTCGTCAAGCACCAGTATCTTGGGATTTTTCAGCACCGTGCGGGCTATCGCTACCCGTTGTTTTTCACCGCCAGACAGCTTTAGCCCTCTTTCACCCACGCGCGTTTCATATCCCTGTGGCAGGGAGGTAATAAAGTCGTGGATGCTGGCGAGTTTTGCTGCATTTTCGACCTCCTTATCAGTTGCCTGTGGGTTACCGTACCGGATGTTGTATCGAATGGTGTCGTTAAACAGGACTGTGTCCTGGGGAACAATACCAATAGTATTTCTGAGACTGGCCTGGGTGACGTGAGTAATGTCCTGGCCGTCGATAAAAATACTGCCTTGCTGGGTGTCATAAAACCGGTACAGCAGTCGTGAAAGGGTCGACTTGCCGGAACCGCTGGGACCGACAACGGCCACGGTTCGCCCTTCATCGATAGAAAAATTGATATCACTGAGGACCCTGCGCCCGCGTTCGTAGGTGAAACTGACATCCTTGAATTGAATTTCACCCTGGTTGACCTTAAGCGGTGCGGCGTCGGTGTCGTCACGAACCTCGGGATTCAAATCAAGTAACTGAAACATGTACTCCATATCCACCATAGACTGTCGAATCATGCGGTAAGAGGAACCCAGGAAACCGAGTGGGATAAATAGCTGCAGCATAAAAGTGTTTATCATCACCACTTCACCGGTCGAGAGCTGTCCTGCGGCATGATCCTGGACTGCCAGTACAAGAATTGTCACCTGGCACAGTACTCTTGCGATTAGCTGGCCAGCGTTGAGCATGCCGAGCGTGTCCTGGCTTTTTACGGCCGCGTCCATGTACTTCAGCAGGGCATCGTTGTACCTGTCAGCTTCGTACTTTTCATTGCCGAAATATTTTACTGTCTCAAAGTTGAGCAGGCTGTCGACGCCAATCGACGTGGCACGTGATTCCTGGCTTACCATTTCGCGGCGGAACTTGGTACGCCACTCAGTAAAGATCAGTGTGAAAGCAACATACCCCACAACTGCAACAAGGATAACCAGGACATACTTAACCGGGTAAGTGACCGCCAGGTAAACTGAAACCAGTCCTATCTCGAATAACGTTGGTGCTATGTTGAAAGCAAACAAGCCTGTGATTTGTTGCAGCGCTCTGGTGCCGCGCTCAATAGCCCGGGACAAACCGCCGGTGCGTCTGTCCAGGTGGAACCTCATACTAAGGTCATGAATATGGCTAAAAGCTTTCAGGCCAATCACTCTTTGCGCGAACTCCGAAACAGGCGTGAACACTGCCGAACGGAGTTCAGTCAAAGCCCCCGGCAGGAAAACCATCAGGCCATACATCAGTGCAAGACTGACCAGCCCTGCAATGGCTGAACTTGGGTCAAGTGTTATATCAATTGACCGGGTGGTTCGAACCAGCGACTCCAGGCCATCGATAAGGTCCTTAAGAACGATCGGTCCATAAACATTCGCTGTCCTTCCTAATAGCAGGCAGGCAACAGCGATGACGACCCGCGCCTGCATATCGTGGCGCTGCTTCGGCCAGAGAAAAGGGAGAATGGATTTGACGGTTTGCCAGATTGTCCGTTGAGGGGCCCCATCGACACTGAGCGGGTCGGCAAATGCGCTGGCGTGGCTAAAATGTTCCATCAGTCGGCAGCGCCCAATAGTTCGACTCGCAGGCGTGCAGGGTTAGCCAGTGGCGTGTGGCGATAACGGCTGATTTCGGATTCCAGGAACGGTTGGTACATAGGCTCTTCAGTATAAGTAGCCAGTATCCAGTTAAGAACACCCGCAAGCGCTGCATCATCAATAAGAGATTGCGATGCGCCGGGTACTGTCACGAGATACTCTCTACCTTTGTCAGATGCAGCAAGAATGGCGAGCTTATTGTCGAAGGCCGGGACCTCAGGTGGCAGGCCGCGACCGTCATTAAGGTGGCAGCCCATACAATGAATCATATAGTGACTTCTGGGATCAGCTGCTGCGAAAGCACACAGCAAGGTTAGCGATAGCAGAGTTAGTAATAATAGAGTCCAGCGCATCAGCTTTCATCAACACCCACCACGACTGCAGTTGAACAGTGATAGGCATTGGTTTTGGTGCCGACACACCAGTTAATATCGTTGTTCTTGGGGGGATAATAAGCGGGTTTGTCTCCCTCGTTGCGGTTGCAGAAGCACCGTCCACATTCTCCTTTTCCACAACAGTCGTTGTAGGAAATGATATATCGCTTGCCGTCAGCCGGGTTTTCGCAGGTACCAATCCAGGTGACAGGAGAAGGTTCAGCGCCAGGCGGACATTTTGATTCGCTGCCACCACAACAACTGCAGAGGTAGCCATCTATAGCGCAATAGCGCCAATAGTCACAATCCTGTGGGTCTCCGATTTCCGGAAGCTGGAGTCGGGTTTCCGCCGCACGAGCAACGGGTAGAACGGGTACCAGCGAGATGCCTACCATCAGTTTTCCGAAACGGGAAAGAAAATGCCGACGTGAAAGCTGTCGGGCAGATTTTACCGTTCGGGCAGTAACCCATTTGTCGACTATTTGAATTAAAGCATCTGGCTTCATTGGTGGTTCGGTTCCTCAGCCAGCCCAAGATACTCCTGCAGGCTGGATACGTCCAACTCATCGGCAGCTAGCAGGCTCTCCAGATGCTCACGGTTATTGACAAGACCCCTGGCCCTTAGGACTCCATCGCGATTGATCAATGCTGCAAAAGGCAGTTTATTCACGCCCAGTGAAATACCGAGTTCCCTTGATAACAGGTAATTGGAAACCGGTATGCCATGTTCGGTTGCATATCGTTCATGGGCGGAAGTCGTTTCCCCATCCGAGGCGTACCGAACTGTAACACCAGCCTCCTGTTTTTCGATCTCCTGGACAACTGGCAACAGCGATTTGCAAACGGGGCAGCCAGGGGACAGAAAGTAGATCAATATATTGTCATCCATACCCTCGCCGATAGTCATCGAAGTGCCGTCTAGTGCCTGGGCTTTGATCAGTTCCACTCGTTCACCGATCTTGGGACCATTCATTGGCATGAGCGCGCCGACCGGGGCGACTCGTTCGTGCAGAACCCCGATCTGGCGAGCCAGCGCAAACACGATCACCAGCAACAGGATTACCAGCAGCCAGAGTAGAAAGTTTGATGCAATCAGTGCAGTTTCCATTAGGACCACCAGAGTCTGTGTTGGTTAGCGTGGGCAATCATCAGGTTAGCCGTTGCATAGCTTGCAGCGCTTGCACCGAGAAACAGAACGATAGTCGAGTAGTCCAGCCAGACCAGTTGGCGTTCGATCACGGGCATGAAACAGACACACAACAATATTATTAAAGTGCTGTTTCTGAGCAGGTGGTAACCACTGATGCCTTCTCCCTGGGACCCAAGACAACCACAATCTATGTGAGTCCTTCCTCTTGCCAGGTTAATGGCTATTCCTGAGGTGTATGCCAATATCAGTATCGCTGACAGGGCGACCCCATAAAGATAGGCGGGAGTCAGTAAGAGTGTCGTGGCTACAATTTCTATCATAAAAACGAGTTTCGTCATTCCGGGCGCGAGTGCCGCAGGAAGCACCTGATAATTTTCCAGTTTGAGTTGAAAGGCGGCCATGTCCTGATACTTTTCCAGTGCGGAGAGCGCGAAGAGCAGGGCAAACCCGCCGACAAGGCTGTAAAGAATGACGGGGTCAAGCATTTACAGGTTCTGGAGGATCGTTGGTAGTTCTATGTCTGAAATCGTGCCCCTGGACACCGTGGTTTTCAGATCGTATATCTGCACCTGGTCTTCCGCAATCGAACCCGCATAAAGTAATGCAGATTCATCCTGTGATACCTGGATGGAGTTGGCTGGTACTGCAAGGCTAAGGCGGTGGGTCGTGGCGCCTGTCGCAAGGTTGATATACCAGACTTCAGTACCCGGGTCTTTGTGGGTGTTTTCTCCACCCTGGTGCATCAAGAGGAGAAGCAATTGTGAAGGTACATGCAAAGCAACCGGTTGCATGCCGCCAATTCTCCAGCCTTCGTCATCGTCCCCCACGTTAAACAGTAAACTGACCTTGATCTTTCCTGCTTCGGTGGTGACTTGGAACACCTTTCCATGGAAGGTGTTGAATACCCATCCAGCTTCGCTTCTGGCAGGTTTCTCCATCAATGGATCAGTCTCCAGATCGAAAAATATTTCGGAGCGAACCCGCGATAGTTCTTCGCCTTTTTTATTCAGGGTGATCAGTTGGGCCCTGCCGTCCCCGCAAAGTTGCAGGAATGACAACTTTTCTGAGGGATAAACCAGGCCGCACCCTGCGGTGGGTATCTCGCTCAGAAACGTTCCTGATTGCAGGTCAACGACCGACACGGACATGGCTGGCGTAATGTTGGTGACCAGCATCAGTTCAGCCTCAGGGTCTTTCACAATGCCAGTGTAGTGGCGCATTGGTGAACCACTGGGGTGCTTGGGCGCGATAGTAATCTCACCGATGGGTGATAGTGTCTTGATGTCGTAAGTACTGATGACATCGGTACGCTGTCCTCTGGTGTGCCTGCTAAGGTAAGTCTCTGCTGTGTGGACGATGCCTTTTTCGCGATCAACTTCAAAGGCATTGGCGCCGATACCGGTGGAGATCGTACCGAGCATTTGCTGTGTGTCAGCATCGAATAGAACTGCTTTATGGCTGAAGGTATTAATCAACAATGTGTGTTGCGGGAGCGTGTCCAGCGTTAACTGCCCGTAGGTTTCCAGCGGCAACTCGGATCTTGCGTTCATCGCTAATAAGCACAACAAGCTGATGGTGAAAATGGATTTCATTGTGTTTCCTGAAGTCAAGCGGCTAGTTTCCCTTGTAGTGGTTTGCGTTGCAATGTCCCGCAGCGATTAAGAGTCCCTAAGTTTACCAAAAGGGATTTACTAAATTTGCAGATATGGACCAGGCAATGCCGTCAAGCTGCTACCCCAGACTTTTTATCTGAAATTCGTTGCCTGGATACTGTCGAAACTCAGGAAAAATGCGGTTTAAATCACTTGTCCGCCTGCGATTATTGAGTTTCCAGATGGTTTAAAGACTAGCTGATAGCTCTTGTTTGAAAGCGTAAAGCGCTTAAGTCTCGCAAGAACTCCGATGGCGGTAGTTCCCTGCGGTCACCTGCTCCGGGCTTAGGCAGGGGGTGCCACGGTGAGTCGGCCTGTCACTCCAAATTGTTCAATGAGCCGGGCCACGAGTCCAGTCTGTTTTGCTTCTTCGACGAAGGTGCGTAAAAAGTCGGCTGCAGCAGGACGACCTTTAGGTGTGCCGATGGCTTGTTGCACAGCCGTGAACTTGCCATCAAGTAATCTTGAACCGGGCAATTTCTTGACATCGTTAATCAAGCCGGCCCGCAAGCCTGCCAAGGCATCCATGTTTTTGGAGACAAATTCATCATAGGCTTGCCGACCTGCCGCACGATGTAGTTCCGCGTGTTGAATATTATCTGTGAGCCACAACTCAAAGGCGGCTCGTTCGGGTACCGCGATTCTTATGCCGGGTTGATCAACATCGGCAATAGTCTGGATGGGGGAATTTGCGGGAACCAGATAAGTGGCTTCAATCTCTGAATAGGCTGCGCTGAAGTCAATGTGTTGGGTGCGCGCTGGTTCTGCGCCAACAAGACCAATATCCCAAAGGTCAGAACTTGCCGCATCGACTAATTCGCCCGGTGTTTTAAATGTCACATATTCCACCTCGACTCCCAGTTGGCGCGCAACTTCGGAGGCCATACTAGGCGATACTCCTTGAGGCTGGCCGTTGTCTGACTTGCCAGTGACGAGTAAAAAGTTGGAAAGATTTATCCCTACACGCAGAACTCCGTTAGGTGCAAGTTCGGTGCAAACCTGATCAAGCATGGTTACTCCAATGTTGGGCGGATCATCTCGCAGGTAGTTTAGTTTTGTCGACGCTGTACAGGTCGCAGACCGTGTCGAAACACATTTTTTGCACTTCGTCAGCAGAGACACCATCCATGATTTCGTCTAGTACTTTCATGGATTTAGGCCATATTGAATCGTGATGTGGATAGTCATTGCCCCACATTAAATTGTCGATTCCAATGCCATGTCTTGTTGCTATGCCGAACTTATCATCTTCGAAAGTCGCAATGAAATTGCGATGAAAATACTCGCTTGGCTTCATGGTGAGATAGTCTACCGCGTGTTGTGGTGTTCGATAGATTGCATGGTCGAGCCTTTCGACCATGTGGGCCAACCAGCCAATTTCATATTCGGCGATAATAAATTTCAGCCGCGGGAATCGCTCCAGAACACCACCACAAATAAGGTCGATCATGGCATTTAAAGCTGTCGTAAAGGCCATGGTGTATCCCTTGATGGTGCCTCCTGGCGTCCCCCAATGCGCGGGCATGCCACCATCAGGAGAAGTACCCACAAAAATGTGCATGGTCAGCGGCAGATTCATTTCCTGAGCTGCAGCCCAAAAAGGATCATAATCCGAGTGATGATAGGGTCGATCGGTGGGTGTGTGAGTCGGGATCATGAAACCGCGCACTCCTAGCCTGGACGCGCGCGTCATCTCTTCGATGGCGAGATCCACATCCGGGATGGGCAGGCAACCTATGCCGATTAATCTATCTGGCGCGTTCTTGCAATAATGTACTATCCAGTCATTGTGACGCTGAAAAGCGGCATTCATGATTTCTGTGTCTCCACATGCCCATGTAAACATGTTCAGGCTTGGGTACATGACTTCACCGACAATGCCGTCGGTCGCCTGCTCTTCCAGTCGTTTGTCACCATCAAGTACACCTGGGTTCAGGCCCTCGTAGCCACGCGCGATAAGCTTGTCCGTTGCAGGGTCATCGAGCCTATTGCCGGCGATACCAAGTCGAGCAACTGGCACGGACATCGGTCCGCAAACGTACCAATCTCCGGGTTTGCCTTTGTAGTCGCGAATGATTTGAGGCGCTGCATCTCCGTAACGTTCACTTAACCCGGCGAAGCAGTCGGCATGTTCGACGATATGTGAATCACCTGAGAAATATTGCATGCTGTTATCCCTGTGTATCTATGTTTGTTAGAAGCCGGCTTGTTTGTCGACAACCCCGGTCAGCGGTTTATTTTCTTGTGCAAGGCCCAGGTTCTCGCAAAATCGCGCGATATTTCGCGGTCCTCTAAGCTGGCTGGCTCCGGCCGTATGGGGGGTCATTGCCACATTGTCGAATGTCCACAGCGGGTGGTCGGCCGGTAGCGGTTCTTCAGGGGCAACATCAAGTGCTGCTCCGCCACAACGTCCATCTCGCAAGGCTGCGACCAGAGCGTCGCCGTCAATGATCTCGCCTCTTGTAACATTCATGATGAGCGCACCGGGGCGCATGGCAGAGAAGGCATGATCGCTGATTAGATTTAGAGTCTCATTGGTTAGAGGTGCGCCAATAGCCACAATGTCAGACGCGGCCAATAGATCGTCCAGGCGGTCTAACATCCAGACTTCGCTGACGCCGTTTGAGGGCGGAACAGCGAGTGCATCCACAGCCAGTACATTCATACCAAAAGCCACTGCGCGCTTGGCTAAGGCGCGGCCAGTTCCACCGAAACCTACAACGCCCATGGTCATGCCTTCTAACTCAATCTCTTTGGCGCGCATCGAAGGGCGGTGATTCCAGCCATCTGCACCCAGTTGAAAAGCTGTCTTGATCTGTCGTGTGAGGGCCAATAGCAGACCAAAACCTGTGTCGGCCAAATGGCCACCTACCAGTCCCTTTTCACCCGTTAGGACTACGTCTGAGTCACGCATGGCGGGATAGAGCATCGAATCCATACCGGATGCAATGGCATGCACCCAACGCAATTTGGGCGCGGCATGGAATAGTGGTTCCGGAATGAATCCCAGGAGCACATCTATGTCCGCAGCCTCTTCAATGGCGGCCCTTACCCCGTTGGCGACGCGGATGGTCGATCCTGGCGGTGCGGCGGCTTCGATTGACTGCAACTCGGCATCGCTGATAGATGGAAGGGTTAGACCCAGCATCACCTCAATGGTGATGGCGCCTTCTATACTTAACTGACCTCGTTCTGTACCCACTGATAACTCCCAATTTGTCCTTGGATAATACACAAGTTTGTGAATTTGCCAAAAGTACTGTCTTGATGATTTATTAGTCGCTGGGAATGTTGGGACATCCAACATCTGAGGTACATACGAGCAGCCCGGAAGTCATTTTTACTCCCGAAGCAATATCTAGTATGTTGGCGCGTTTTAATGCATCGAAAAATTTGGAGATCGAACATGACACAAAGTAGTGAAGTTCACCTAACGTCCAGACCTCAGGGGAATCCAGTTGCCACGGATTTCGAGATAGTGGAAGTGAACATTGAGGATCCTGCAGAAGGGCAGGTTCTGGTAAAGAACATCTATATGTCAGTAGACCCCTATATGCGTGGTCGAATGCGCTTTGCAAAACCGAATGAATTATTAATGGGTGGCGCGGTAGGTAAAGTCGTCGCGTCAAACAATGCTAATTTTGCCGAAGGCGACTACGTTAGTAACGGATCTGGATGGCGTGAATACTTTCTGTCAGATGGGGCGGACCTCAGCAAGGTTGATCCGAGTCTCGCTCCGCTTAGTGCCTATCTTGGTGTTATGGGTATGCCTGGGCTTACTGCTTATGGTGGTTTATTGGTAACCGGCGAAATGAAGGACGGTGAGGCAGTGTTTGTTTCTGCTGCATCAGGCGCAGTGGGGAGTGTTGTTGGCCAGATTGCGAAAATCAAGGGTGGTATCGCTATTGGTAGTGCAGGCAGTGATGACAAGGTCACGCAACTCGCTGAAGAATTCGGTTTTGATCATGCCTTTAACTACAAGACCGCTGATCCGTTGGAAGAACTAAGACGTGGTGCACCCAATGGGATCGACATCTATTTTGAAAATGTCGGCGGGGCACAGCTTGAAGCCGCACTGACCCACATCAAGCCCTATGGTCGTATTCCTATCTGCGGCATGATTGCCCACTACAATGATGGTGATACATTGACGCCGGGTCCTAGAAATTTGATGGAAACGATCTACAAATTTGTCCACCTAAAAGGTTTCGTTGTCTCTGCATTTGAAGATCAGAGGGAACAGTTTGTGCAAGATATGTCCGGTTGGCTCAGCTCAGGACAAATGAAGTATCACGAGACGATACATGAAGGCATTGAAAATGCACCAGGTGCATTTATGGGTCTATTTACGGGATCTAACAATGGCAAGATGTTAGTGAGGCTCGCGGAGGATTAAGTCTAGTCGCATGTAAAGGGGACAGAAGGTATTACAATGGGGAGGCATCTGAAGAGGGTTTTAGGATTCTAATTCCCTCCGTCCCCTTTAATAATAGATTGCGTCGGCACAAAGGAAGTCTATGAAAGTAGTCAGATGGGTAGTCTTGGGATTTTCTCTGCATGGTGCGTTTACATAGCCGTAATACCGATTCAATCTGTAAGCCAGTAGCTCAGCACCTTCACAGACATTGCCCAACCAATACCGACCAGCTGCTACCTCAGACTTTTTATCTAAGAATTCTTTGCCTGGATACTGTCGAAACTCAGGCAAGCAATGCGTGGCTTCTGGCGAATTTTTGGTTTCTATCGAAAGTCCCGGGACTTCAGTGAAAAATGCTCAAGGTACTGGCTAAGGTCTTCAACGTGCCCCGCGATTACGTGAATAACAGAAGCCTGGCGTTCCAGTACGCCTTTGATTTTGAGCAGGCGCCCCTGCACAACAGCGGCACGATAGGTTTCAATGATACGAGTCCAGACCACTACGTTAATGTTGTCTGTTTCATCCTCCAGGGTAAGGAACAATGCCCCGGAAGCGGATGAAGGTCGTTGTCTGCCGGTCACAATGCCCGAGACCTGGACGAACCTGCCGTGATTGAGCGCGCGAAGCTCAACTGCTGTTTTGCATTGCCGAAAGGGTGCGTTTGGCTTTTCCCTCAGTAATGCCATTGGGTGCCTACCCAGTGTCAGGCCAATGCTTGTGTAGTCTGCACGAAGGTCATCGGTTTCAAGTGGCGGAGGTAGAACGACAGGCGTTTCTTCCTGATGTTTTTGGGGAGCATACTGTTGATTAGGTTCCGCGACGTTAAGCTCTTTGTCAAGGAGCGGGGAGGGTGGCAATAGTCCGCTGACCTGCCAGTGAGTCTGGTAGCGATGCCCTGAGAGGCTTTTAAAAGCACCTCCCTCTGTCAGTCTGGCCAGGTCACCTTTGTCCAGTCGCGCGCGCTTGGCAATATCTTTGATGCTCTGGATAGGGTGGTAATTTCTTGCATGGATAACCCTGTCTGCTGAATCTGCTTTAAAACCCTTGATCCGCTGGAACCCCAGGCGAACCGCGGGTTGTTTGGCCGCAATTTCACCCTGGTAGGCGGGTGCTTCAAGTGTGGATTCCCATTCGCTTATGAGTATGTCAACTGGTCGTACTTCAATATCATGCCTCCTGGCGTCCTGGACCAGTTGTGACGGCGAGTAGAACCCCATCGGTTGGCTGTTTAGCAAACCGCAGTAAAAAGCTGCAGGCTCATGCCGTTTCAGCCAGGCAGAAAAATATACCAGCAGGGCAAAGCTGGCAGCATGGGACTCAGGGAAACCATAATCACCAAAGCCCTTGATTTGTTCGAAGATGCGTTCAGCAAAGTCTAGGTCATGGCCTCTTTCCAGCATGCCATTAACCAGCTTTTCCTGGAATTTTTCCAGACCACCTTTCCGCTTCCAGGCGGCCATTGCGCGTCTTAGTTGATCGGCTTCACCGGGAGTAAAACCGGCGGCAACCACCGCAAGTTTTATGACCTGTTCCTGGAAGATAGGAATGCCAAGTGTGCGTCCAAGTACCGACTTAACAGCATCGTTAGCATAGGTGACTTTCTCTTCACCATTACGTCGCTTCAGGTAAGGGTGAACCATATTGCCTTGTATTGGGCCTGGTCGAACGATCGCTACTTCAATCACCAGGTCGTAGAAATTTTTGGGTTTCAGTCTTGGCAACATGGAAATTTGCGCTCGAGACTCGACCTGGAACACCCCGATGCTGTCGCCTGTCTGCAACATTTTGTAAGTTAGAGGGTCTTCTGCAGGAATACTTGCGAGGCTGAGGTTGGAGCTCCGGTAATGATTGATCATGTCGATGCTTTTACGGATCGACGTCAATATGCCAAGTGCCAGGATATCGACTTTGAGTAGCCCTAGCGATCCAATGTCATCCTTGTCCCACTGAATAATCGTTCGGTCCTTCATGGCAGCATTTTCAACCGGTACCAGATGAGACAGGGGCCCGTTTGAAATGATGAACCCGCCTACGTGCTGGGACAGGTGACGTGGAAACCCCAGGATGGCGCCTACAAGGGTCAGGAATTGGTCAATAATCGCGCTGCGCGGGTTAACACCGGCTTCTTCGAAGCGGGCTTGCAGTTCTTCCCGCTTATCCCACCATGACAATGATTTAGCAAGATGGTCGACCAGTTGCAGGTCTAGCCCAAGTGCTTTGCCAACGTCCCTGATGGCGCTTTTTGGTCGGTACGTCACCACAGTTGCGGCAATGGCTGCTCGATGGCGCCCGTATTTTTTATAGATGTACTGGATCACTTCTTCGCGTCTTTCATGTTCGAAATCAACATCGATATCAGGTGGCTCGTCCCGCTCCTTTGAAATGAATCGTTCGAACAGCAGGTTGATTTTTACCGGGTCTACCTCTGTTATCTCAAGGCAATAACAGACGGCGCTGTTTGCCGCAGAGCCGCGGCCCTGACACAGGATTTCCTGACTTCTTGCAAATTGGACGATGTCAAACACGGTCAGGAAGTAATACTCATATTGCATCTCTTTGATCAGGGAAAGTTCTTTTTCGATCAGTGCACGGACATGCGTGGGCTCCCCTTCCGGCCATCGTTTCCTGACGCCGTGTTCCGTGAGTTGCCTGAGGTATTGTGATGAAGAGAGCCCCGGGGGAACGAGTTCTTCAGGATATTCGTATCGAAGTTCATCCAGTGAGAACTGGCAAAGGTTGGCAATATAAACCGAGGCGCTTAGAAGGCCTGCGGGATATAGTTGGTTAAGGGTTGAGTAGGTTCGAAGGTATTTCTCCCGATTGGAGCAGAGGAGCCGGCCAGCTACCCGGATGGATTGCCGCATCCTGATAGCAGAAACGGTATCCAGTAGGGCGCTTCGATCAGGATGGTGCATATGGACATCACCACTTGCGACCAGTGGTAAGTCAAACTGGCGGGAAAGATCGAACGCGTGTTCATAGCAGCCGATAGATTGGCCATCGGGGAAAACTTCCAGGCCCAGCCATAGCCGGCTGCCAAAGATATCCTTAAGTTTCTTGCTACTTTTATAGTGTTGTTCCTTTTCTTTACCGGAAATAGCCTGGCCGGGAATCCAGATAGCAAGGCACTGGCTGGTCGCCACCTCGAGGTCTTTGATTGATATTCTGTACTCGCCTTTATCGGCACGTCGCCGGCCAATCGTGATCAGATTGCATATCTGTCCATAAGCCATTCGGTTGGGTGCTATTAGTACAAGTAGTAATTCTTCGTCCAGTCGGAATTCGCTACCAACAATTAGTTTTATATCAGATTCCTTTGCGGCAACATGGGCTTTTACAACACCGGCCATGGTGCATTCGTCGGTAATCGC
>JABJED010000472.1 GCA_018665025.1 Gammaproteobacteria bacterium | reverse complement strand
GCTTCAAAAGTGGTCGGCATCGCTGGCGGAGCTGAAAAATGTGCCTGGCTCACAGATGAACTTGGCTTTGACTCAGCTATTGATTACAAATCTGAAGATGTTCAGGGACGCTTAAAGGAAGAATGCCCGAAGGGTATCAATGTTTTTTTTGATAATGTCGGAGGAGACATTCTTGATGCCGCGTTGCTGAACATGGCACAGAATGGTCGGGTCGTGCTTTGTGGGGGAATCTCGCAATACAACGAATCCGAGCTTCCATCTGGCCCAAGAAACTATATGCAGCTGGTGATACGTCGGTGCACGATGCAGGGCTTTATTGTCATTGACTATATGCACAAGGCGGCCGAGGCTGTAAAAGAACTGTCAGGTTGGATTGAAAGCGGGGAACTGAAGCATGGAGAAGATATACAGGAAGGTATAGAGAATACCCCGCAAACTTTCCTTCGATTGTTTGAAGGTAAAAATGTGGGCAAGCAGTTATTGAAAATTGCTGAACCGCCTTTGTAGTTACTCGTTGTCCGATTGGCATTTAATACACATTGATGCCTCCGGGTAGGCCTCGAGTCGGTTGAACGCTATGGGTTCTTCGCAGGACGCGCAGAATCCGTAGCTATCAAGTTCGAGTCTTTGTTTTGCCTGCAGTACCGCTTTCAGGCGATTACTGGTGACATTGCGATTGGCGATCAGGATGCTCTGGTTGTGAAGCTCATCCATCCTTGAAAGCCGACTCTGGTTATCCTTCAGTTTCACAGGTTTGGCGCCAGCTTCCGTTATCGAGAGCAGGTCCTTTAGCTCCTCTTCCAGCCGTTCCAGTGCTGCTTTCAGAATTGAACGTTGATTATTTGTGAGCTTTGGCATCCTTAATCCCTGTAGGATTTGTCAATTCGGTCTAGTTTTCGAAGTAATGCTGGCCAGATGAATTCACCGCGTGTAGTGAGTGCTTCAGTCGAGGTGGTGCCTGCACGGGAATCGATAATATCAACCGACAGAGAACGGGTGTTAGCACCACCTGATTCTGCCAGAATCTGGTACCTGCAGGCCCGTTCGAGTCGGAAGATGGCTTGCCATGCGCCACCGGCATTAGGGCCGCAGGCCATAGTGCCGTGGTTACGAAGAATCATGGCATTTTTGGCACCAAGGTCCTCAACGATGCGTTGCCGTTCGGCGAGGTTAGTCGCGACGCCTTCATAGTCGTGATAAGCCAGGTCAGAATAAACGGCAATAGCCGTCTGGTTGAGAGGTTTCAGGCCATCTTCCTGGCAGCTGACGGCGACCCCGTAATCGGTGTGCAGATGGATGACGAACATGGCGTCATCACGATTCATATGAACTGCGCTGTGGATGGTAAACCCGGCGCGATTGAACTTGTAATTACTGGTCGTTAGCTGGTTCCCATCCAGATCAATGGTGAGCAGACTGCTGGCTGTTATTTCTTCGAACAACATGCCGTAAGGGTTAAGCAGGAAACGATGTTCGTCGCCGGGAATCCTTGACGACACATGTGTACCAATCAGGTCGTCCCAGCCTTCCAGCGCGATGAGCCGATAGAGGGCGGCAGTATCGACTCTTGCCTGCCATTCCAGGTCATTCATTGCATCTTCTTTTCTGCTGCACCAGGTACTTGTCGAGTTCATTGGCGAAGGCTTGGCGATTAGATTGATTGAGAGGAGGTGGCCCGCCAGTGTGTTCCCCGGAGGAGCGCATGGTATCCATGAAGTCCCGCAAGTTCAGAGTTTGTTTAATAGTGTCGTTGGAGTATCTTTCTCCGCGGGGGTTAAGCGCGACGGCGCCTTTTTCCATCACCTCAGCCGCTAACGGGATATCTGCTGTGATAACCAGATCGCCTTCCTCGGTTCGTCTTACAATCTCGTTGTCAGCAACGTCAAATCCTTTTGGCACCTGCAGGAAGGTAATGCTTTTGGAAGCGGGCACCTTGATAAAACTGTTTGCGACCAGTGTCGCTTGAGTTTCTGTTCGGATAGCAGCTCGAAAAATTATTTCCTTTACAACAACAGGGCAGGCATCTGCATCGACCCAGATAGTCAATTTAAAAGTTTTCCTTGTGTGTTCTCAAATCCAGTTCAAGTGTCCAGGCATTCCTGGGCTGGCGATAGAGATACATGTAAGCCTCTGCGATACCGGTTAATCCGATTAGTCCGTCCTCACCTGCCGTCTCTGCGAACTTGGGGTAGGCCGTGACGACCTTCTCTCCCATAATTCCGCCATCGATCACGACATGGCCGAGGTGAATTCCCTGGGGTTGGAACTCCCGGGCAAGACTCTGGGCCATTGCTCGCAGTCCTGCTTTGGCGGCCGTGAATGCAGAAAAGTTGGGCTTGCCTCGCATAGAGGCACTGGCGCCCGTAAAGATAAGGGTGCCTGCTGCTCGTTCCAGCATGGCCTTTAGCGCCGCCTGAGCGAACAGGAAGCCACCCAATGTACAGACTCGCCACGCGTTCTCAAAGTATTCTGCTTCCATGCTGAGAAAATTACCGGGGAAGTTGTTGCCTGCGTTGTAGATGGCAAGATCGATCGGGCCGATAGCCTCTGCCTTTTTGATCAGTGTGTTTACGGAAGATAGATCAGTTGCATCAGCGACGATACCAGTCGCCTGGCCGCCAGATGAGGAAATTATTTCCACCACGGCGTCCAGGCTCGCCTGGGTGCGACCAGAAACGATGACATGCAAGCCTTCCTCTGCTGCTTTTACAGCCAGGTAAGCGCCCAGACCTTCGGCCGGGCCGACGCCAAGGATAACAGCGGTTTTGGTCATGAATAATTACCTCTACCAGTTTTCACCAAATGGTCGAATGACAGTATCAAACGTCCATGCGGACTTGGGTTGATGGGCGACTTGCCAGACATGTTCTGCAATGTCTTCCGGGTAGCAGAAAAAGTCATCTGGTTTGTCTGCGTATCGTTCACGTGTCCAGGGAAGGGAGATAACCGCGTCGATTGCAACGTAGGCTACGTGAACGCCTTTGGGCCCGGCGTGCCGTGCCATAGACTCCGCGAGAATGCGCTGGGCTGCTTTGGTGGGTGCGAACCCGGAGAAAAAATCCTTGCCGCGATATGCAGAGGTGTTGCCTGTACAGACGATTGCACCATGACCCTTCTCTATCATCGCGGGCGCCAGTTCCTGCCCAAGCTGAAGCAGGGCCATGGTGTTGACCTCAAAGTTCTTCATTAAGGTAGAGGGTTTGATAGACAGGAAGTCCCCAAAGGCACCACCAACGGCATTGTGAATGACGACATCCGGATCCCCTAGTGACTGCCGGACCTTACTTAACGTTGAAGAAAGGACCTCAGGGTCTGACACGTCACAGGTGAACGGAGTAGCGGATTCAATCTCACTTGAAAGCTCGTTTAGTCGTTCAGTGTTTCGCGCGATCATAGCTACCCGGTAATCAACCGCGAAACGCCTGACGATAGCAGCGCCGGTGCCAGGCCCAACGCCCGTAACAAGGCATAGTGGTTTCATAGCATAATTCAAATATTATGTGGTCTATTATCATAACGATATGAACACAACTCCGCCATGACGGGCTAAATTGACTGTGCAGCGGCGTTCGCTCTACGAATAATTCCACTTGAAACGAGGCCTGTTCGATGACCAGAAAGTTTTTCATTACCGACGTGTTTTCTGAGGGGCCATACGCGGGAAATCAACTTGCAACGATGCCAGATGCGTCTGGGATATCCACGGAAGAAATGCAGCGGATCGCGAGGGCTTTCAATTTTTCGGAAACGACATTTATTACCGGTGGCTCTCTCGAGAAGGGATTCGAAGTGCGGATTTTCACGCCTAATAGTGAGCTGCCGTTCGCGGGTCACCCTACACTCGGTACCAGTTACCTGATACGAAACGAGATTTTGAAATCGGATGTCCGAGAACTGACATTGAACCTGAGGGTTGGACCGATCCCCGTCACATTTGCAGACGACGGCATACTATGGATGACGCAAAATCAGCCGGAGTTTGGTGCTTTGTTCGATCCGGCTGATGTTGCTACTGATCTTGGTTTGGAGCCGGCAGAGATTGATGCAAGGTTTCCCTGTCGAAACGTTTCAACTGGCCTGGAGTTCCTGCTGGTACCGCTGGTTTCTTATGCGGCGCTGAAGAATGCCTCTGTGGGCCAGGGTCAGTTAGCTCAATCGTGTTTCCTGTTTTGTGCAGGCGGGTACAACTCGGCGCAACGAGTCCAGGCGAGGATGTTTGCAGCGGGATTGGGGGTCATGGAAGATCCGGCAACCGGCAGTGCTAACGGTTGTCTTGCGGCGTACCTTGCTGAGTATGAGTATTTTGGCCCTGGACCGGTTGATGTGAGCGTGGGGCAGGGGTATGAAATTGAGCGACCCTCGCAGCTCTACCTGCAGAGTGAGAAACGCACCGATGAATTCTCGATTCGTGTTGGTGGCAAAGTGCGAGTAGTAGCTGAGGGAGAGTGGAAGGTTTAGCGTTTAATGCAAGCGCGTGATTTAGGGATCGGCATCATCCTTGATGATCTCGATTTTCCAGTAGAGTTCAATAAACGCAGCAAGTTGTCGGTCAATGAGACCTCTGTCACCTGTTTTAATGGCTTCACTTCGGTCCAGGGGCCCTATTGTCAGGTCCCCGTCGGCATTATTGATGAGGAAGCGGTCACCGCGAAATTGCTGAACATCAATGCCGGCACCGCAAACATCCAGGACGCCCGGTAATGCAGGAACCGCTGTCGAGACGTCGCCATCATAAAGTCAGATACATTGTATTTAGAGCTTTACAGGATAGCTTACCTGTCGAGCTTAATCGATCCAATACAGATGCTCATCATACGGCCATGAACGATTCGGTGAAGTTTGAAGTCATGTTCCTTTCCTGGGATTTAGTGCTAAGGTTTGGAGTTGCTTTTTATGTGGCTTGGCTAATATTTATGAATGAACCTATTTCAGGCGTATCCCCATATGGTCATGCCATCGGGATGTCTGTGCAAGACACCTCAGACTCTAAGCTGACCGTAAAAGTACCCTATGCGGCGCATCTGGTTGGCGATCCAGACACCGGGGTTATTCATGGTGGCGTAATCACTGCTGCGCTGGATAACGCCTCTGGGTCGGCCGTAAGAGTGAGTAAAGACTGGCACGACAATCTGAGCATGGCGACTCTGGACATACGAATTGACTATATGAAACCAGCGACTCCGCACGTTGACCTGCTGGTTACGGCGGAATGCTACAAACGAACAAAAACGATTGCTTTTGTCAGGGCCGTTGCCTATCACGAAAGTGAAGATGATCCGGTGGCCACATCGGTGGCAACCTTCATGATGGGTACGCCCAACCAGCGGAGGTCCTGAAATATGCAGATATTGAAACAACTGAGAGAAGAAGGCCGTGCAGAAGATATGCAGGCATTGCTCGACCACATTCCATACGCGAAATTTATGGGAGTACAGGTCGACAGGAAGGGAAATGAGGTCACTACCATCCTTCCGTTCAATGAAATGTTAATTGGTAACACAATGCTTCCCGCGATACATGGTGGTGCGATTGGTGCATTCCTCGAACTCACCTCGTTGATTCAGCTTTTGTTTACCACTCAATGCGAACGACTGCCCAAGACCGTAGACGTCTCAATTGATTACCTTCGGTCGGGTCGACCGGTGGAAACATTTGGGCGTGCGGTGGTCACTCGTCAGGGACGTCGTGTCGCCAATGTTCGTGCCGAGATTTGGCAGGATGAATTCAATAAGCCTATTGCAGCGAGCCACGGTCACTTCCTTCTAACGCCTGTTTAGTCCGGTATTTAGACTCAATTCAAAAAGGGCCGGGGAGTAACGGGCAAGGCTGGACTTTGTAAGGCCTAATCCATGACAAAAATGAGATTTTTACTCCGAGCGCAATTTCGTTATCCTGACCACTGATAATTATTCACTATTTCTGAGAGGAAAATTCATGGGAGATGTATACATAGTAGAAGCTTGCCGGAGCCCAATTGGTAAGCGAGGCAAAGGGCTGGCTGGTCTGAAACCGGCTGACCTTCTGGGTAAAGTACAAAAAGCTGCACTCGATCGAAGTGGTATTGCGCCAGAGAAGATTGACCAGGTGGTCGGTGGTTGTGTTTCCCAGGTCGGTGAGCAGACTTTTAATATCGCTCGGATTGCCTGGTTGAGTCAGGGATTACCGCTTGAGGTCGCATCAACAACAGTGGACGCTCAGTGTGGTTCCAGCCAGCAGGCAACTTCCATGGCAGCGTCGATGGTCGGTGCTGGTATCGAGGATGTTGTGATGAGCTGTGGTGTTGAGATGATGTCTCGCGTTCCGCTGGGTGCAGCGATGAAAGATGGGTCTCCGATGGGTGAGAATTACGCAAATCTCTACCAGCCAACCAGCCAGTTTATCGGTGCGGCGATGATCGCCGAGGAATACCAGGTTACTCGCCAGGATACAGACCAGTTCGGACTCGAGAGTCAGGAAAAAGCGATCCACGCGTGGGAAGAGGGTCGATTTGATCGTGAAGTTGTAAGTATCGAAGCGCCGATTCTGAATGAAAAATTCGAGCCGACCGGTGAAACCCGGATGATTACAAAAGACGAGGGGCTAAGGGCAACCACGTTTGATTCTCTCGCAGGCCTTACGCCTGTGCCCGGACAGGAGATTCATACCGCGGGTACAAGTTCACAGGTATCTGATGGCGCAGCGGCGATCATTATGGCTTCAGGAGAAGCCTGCGAACGTCTTGGCGTTAAACCTCGTGCAAAGATTGTGTCCACGACACTGGTTGGTGTCGATCCTGTCACGATGCTGAAAGGGCCGATTCCTGCGAGCCGTAAAGCCCTGGACCGCGCTAATCTGACAATTGACGACATCGATGTGTTTGAGGTTAATGAGGCCTTTGCCTCCGTTGTTCTTGCATGGCAGAAAGATCTTGGTATTGATCCATCAAAGGTCAATGTTAACGGTGGTGCGATTGCCCTGGGTCACCCGACAGGCAGTACAGGAGCACGTTTGATCACGACTGCGCTGCATGAACTTGAGCGTACCGGTGGCCGGTATGCACTGATTGCGATGTGTTGTGGTGGCGGTCTTGGGACAGGGACTATTATTGAACGTCTCGACTAGGTTCGTCTAACCAGCATAAAAAAGGGGCTTACGCCCCTTTTTTATGCTGGTACATTTTTACTTTTTGTCGAAAGCGATATTGAGCCCGGTCATGCCGTGGAGAAGCGCATTTGCCGAGAATTCCGGATCCGATGCACCATCTGCGAGCCTGAAGTTTTCCATACGATCCAGGATTATCTTGAAGCCGATATTCATTTCCCTGCGGCTGAGTGCGGCGCCAAGGCAGTGATGTACGCCTTTTCCGAACGCAACCTGGTCTTTCAGGTTGTTGCGCATCAGATTGAATTTCGCTGCTTCAGGAAACTGGTTGTCGTCGTGGTTGGCAGAGGCGAACCGGGCGAACAGAATTGAATTCTCGGGGATGGTAACCCCGTGCATTTCAACTTCTCGCGTCGTCCTGCGGAACATGTTTGATGATGGGCTTGAGATTCGCAGCACTTCTTCAACCAGTCTTGAAATCATTTCTGGAGAAGGGTCGTCTTTGAGCAACTGGTATTGATCGGGGTTTTCGATCAGCAGCCAGAGGCCTTCTGTCAGGGATGCGCTGGTCGTTTCATTGCCTGCCACGAGAATTTGGGACAGCATCGACAGACATTCAGCATCAGTGAGTGGTTGCTCGCCATCAAAGCTGGCATTGACCAATTTGGATAGAATATCATCGGCCGGTTCTGCGCGACGTTCGTTCATTCGAGCAACGAAATAATGCTGGAACTCTACCATGTCTTTTGCTGCTTGGAGTATTCCTTCCTTGTCTAGTTGTTGGCTGAGGTTCCCGATAAAGGCTTCAGTCCATTTACGGAATAACGGAAGGTCTTCCTGTGGTGCTCCGAGCTGGGAAATAATCACCCTGAGTGGCAGGGGCACGCCAAATTTCGACAGGAATTCGCATTCACCCTTGTCAATAAAAGTGTCGATCAACTCGTTTGAGAGGTTTTCAATAAAGGGCTCGAGGCTCTTCAGACTTGAGGGTGAAAACGCTCCGTCGACGAATTTACGATAGCGTCTTTGATTGGGTGGATCTTCTGTCAGCATCGTGGGTACATTTTCGTACCCGGATTTGAGAACCTCTATAACTTCAGGGTCTTCTGATCCGGTCATGGCGCGAGTCGGGCCCATCATGCGGCTGGAAAATGTTTGGTGGTCTTTCGCAATTTGGATGACATCTTCATAGCGTGAAACAAAAAAAATGCCGGAATTCGGATCCTGGAATACGGGTGCTTCATCCCGTAGTCGTCTGTTCATCCCCCAGGGAGATTTTAAAATATCCGGATGCATTGGGCTGATTTCATGGACAGGACAGGTTGCGACTCGTGCAACTTCATCGGACATTAACTGGGAACTCCGGTATTTTTCAAGTTGGCACAGAATACCACTAAAACAGCCGCCTGTGATTGTAATCCGCTATACTTCGCGGGTTGTTTATCGATAGGCAAAAACGTGATTAATAAGCAGGTTGTACTCGCAAGACGTCCCTCGGGTGTTCCCGTTCCGGAAGATTTTCAGGTTGTGGAGACAGAGGTCGCAACACCGGGCCCTAATGAAGCGCTGCTTGAGAATCTTTATGTGTCGCTGGATGCAGGTTTCAGGAACTGGATGGATGAGGGCTCCGGTGACGATGTGCTGCCGGCGATGGAACTTGGGTCTCCGGTAATGGGGTTGACGGCTGGCCGCGTTGTTGAATCCAATCGAGAAGACTTGAAAGTGGGTGAGGTACTGGTCGGGCGGCTTGCCTGGGAAGCTTATTCAATTGCCACCGACCAGGACCTGTTGGTTCCTATCGAGGAAAAATTTCAGCAACCGGCGAACCTGTTTCTGGGATTGCTGGGGGATACTGGTCTTTCCGCCTACTTCGGTTTAGAGCGTGTTGCGAAGTTGCAGCCGGGGGAAACGGTTGTAGTATCTGCAGCCGGTGGTGCTGTTGGAAATGCAGCCGGACAGATTGCAAAAGCAATGGGTGCAGGGAAAGTTATTGGGTTTGCTGGCGATACCGAGAAATGTAAATGGCTAGAAGAAGAGGTCGGCTACGACGCAACCATCAACTACAAGACTGACGATATTGATAAAGCGCTTGGTGAGCATTGTCCCGATGGCATTGATGTCTATTTCGACAATGTCGGTGGAAACCTGCTGGAGCCAGTGTTGGACCATATTAACTACCAGGCTCGCATTGCATTTTGTGGTGCTGTGGCCGACTACACTTCAGAAAACGGTACGGGGCCTGGTAATCTCTTCAGGCTGGTAGCTAATTGCGCGAAGCTTGAAGGATTTATGACTCACTACTGGACCGCAGATTATGAAGTCGCAAGAGAAGTTCTCGTCGGTTGGCTGGAATCAGGCAAGCTCAAGAGCTATGAGGCGCGATACCAGGGCGTGGAGAACTGCGGTGTGGCGTTCAGTGACATGCTTAACGGGAAAACTTTTGGGAAGACAATCGTCAAGGTTATTGCCGATTCATGAAGTATCCTAATGCGACCCTGTGGTATGTGGTTTTCCTGCTGACGCTGGCGTCGACATTGTCTTTTATCGATCGGCAGATTCTCAACGTAATGATCGGCCCTATCAAACGGGATCTTGGGGGACTCTCAGATACCGAGATATCATTGATCATTGGGCTGGCGTTCTCTGCAGTTTATTCACTGACCACGTTACCGCTTGCGCGAATCGCGGACAGGTATAGCCGCCGTAACGTTATTGCCGCGGGTATTTTCAGCTGGAGCCTGATGACGGCGCTGGCTGGCATGGCGAATTCATTCTGGGCGCTTTTTGGCGCACGTATGGGGGTCGGGGTCGGTGAGGCGTCTCTCGGGCCGGCCACGCAATCAATTCTCGCGGACTACTTTGAACAGCATCGCCTACCCCTTGCTTATGGAATAGTCGCAGCAGCTCCGTTTATCGGCACAGGTCTTGCGAACATTGTCGGTGGACCGCTGATAGATTACCTGGAGGCTCGCCCGCTGATAGTGATGCCAGTCTTTGGCGAGATGTATTCCTGGCAGACAGTGTTGGTTGTCGTCGGGCTTCCCGGCATATTGCTGACGCTACTGATGTTTACGATTAAGGAACCTAAAAGGAGCGGCGCTAGCGCTGATCGTACTGAAGGGTATTCCTATCGCGAGCTCTGGCAGTTTTGCCTTTCTCGCCGAAAATATCTTACCTATCATTTCATTGCCTACCTTTGCCTGTCGATTCAGGGTTTTGCCTTTCTGACGTGGATCGTAGAATTTTTTGTTCGAATTCATGGCTGGACTCGCACGGAGATTGGCCTAACCTATGGCAGTATTGCACTCATCGTGGGCATCATGGGAAGTATCGGTGCTGGCTACTATGCCGGTTACTGGTTGGCGAAAGGCAGGGCAGATGCGCCGATGCGTTTGGCTTTTTATGGCACGATTGGCCTGGGTCCGCTGGCGGTGATTATGCCGCTGGTTTCAAGTGACTGGCTTGCAATTGCTATTATTATTCCGATCACGTTCTTTATGGCGATGCCGCCAGGGCTTTCTAATGCGGCGCTCCAGGCGATTTCGCCAAACAGGTTGAGAGGCCAGATGATTGCAGTGTATTTGATCTGCGTAAGCTTTTTGTCCTACTTGTTCGCACCTTTGATTATCGGGCTAATGAACGATTACGTGTTCGGGCGGGAAGATGCTATCGGTTTGTCGCTCTCATCGCTCGCGTTCGTGAATTATGCGATAGCCGCGGTATGTTTGTACCTCTGCCTGGATCCCCTGAAGGATGCTGTCAGCAGGGTGCGAGAGTTTGCGGAAGACTAATTTCGGTGGAAGTTAGCGGGTTTATCTTGCTTTTGCCCCACCGCCGACCCGGAGTATTTCCCCGCTTATCCAACTGGCCGCATCTGACGCAAGGTAAATACACGCGGAGGATATGTCCTCGGGGGTGCCAAGTCGACCCAATGGAATATTCCATTCTTCCAGGATTTGATCCAGTTGGCTTTCATCCCGGCCAATAGCTTTCAACATCACTTCTGTTGGGATGGCCCCTGGAGCAACAGCGTTGACCCGAATGTCCGGCGCAAATTCCGCAGCCAGAGTCCATGTCAGGGAATTGGTACCGGCTTTAGCTGCACCGTAGTGAGCACTACCGGGGACAGGTCCGGTGCCTGCGCCGGAGGTGATGTTGATGATTGCGCCTTTCTCCATGTACTTGGCTGCCGTGATGGAGCCGGTATAGATAGAGGTCAGGTTCAGGGCAATCGTCCTGTCCCATTCGTCGCGCGGTAACTCGCGGATGGGCATTCTCATGGGCGAACCACCAGCGTTGTTCACCCAGATAGTGAGCTTGCCGAAGGTGTCGACTGCTGCCCGGGCTAGCGCATCAAGTGCGATATCGTCGGTGACGTCGGTTGTTACCGCAATTGCTTCTCCTCCGCCTTCACGAATGGCTTCTGCTACCGCCTCAATCTCGTTCGTTCTGCGCGCAGCGACAACCACCTTGGCCCCGGCTTTGGCGAAATCTTTTGCGATGCCTTCCCCAATACCCCGGCCTGCGCCGGTGACGACAGCTACATGTCCTTCCAGGCTATATCTTTCAAGTACACTCATGGTCAGGCGGCCGCTTGCTTTGCGTCTTCAAGTCGCATTTTAAGTTCTCTGAGTTCTTTGTGGAGCTCTTCGGGAACATGGTTTCCATAGCTGGCGTAGTAGTCTTCAATCAGTGGGATCTCTTCAAGCCATCCGTCGACTTCTACCCGGAGTAGTTCCGCAATCTGATCATTGGAAAGACCAAGACCCGAAAAATCCAGCCCATCAACGTTGGGCAGGTTACCGATAGGCGTTTCAACTGTCTCTGCTGTACCTTCACACCGTTCGAATATCCATTTCAAGACACGGGAATTTTCACCGAACCCTGGCCATATAAATTGGCCATCGTCGTCTTTTCTGAACCAGTTGACGTAGTAAATCTTGGGAAGCTTAACGCCCTTCTGCTGGCCCGTGTTAATCCAATGACTCCAGTAGTCGGCCATGTTGTAACCGCAGAAGGGCAGCATCGCCATGGGGTCTCGTCGAAGCTCGCCGATTTTTCCCGCAGCAGCGGCGGTTTTTTCGGATGAAACAATGGAGCCAAAGAAGGTTCCTTGCTGCCAGTCCCTGGCCTCGTTCACGAGCGGTACAACCGTTGCTCTTCTTCCGCCAAATAAAATGGCGCTAATGGGAACGCCCTTTAGGTCTTCCCATTCATCTGCGATAACGGGACATTGGGCGGCTGATACCGTGAACCTTGCGTTGGCGTGAGCTGCCGGTGTTTCAGAGTCCGGCGTCCAGTCATTACCCTTCCAATCGATCAGGTGTGCCGGTGCATCGCCTATACCTTCCCACCAGACATCGCCATCATCGGTTTCGGCAACGTTAGTAAAGATACAGTTTTCGGTAAGGCTTTCCATGGCATTGGCATTGGAGTCCATGCCGGTTCCTGGCGCGACACCAAAAAAACCGGCTTCAGGGTTAATCGCGTAAAGCTGGCCATCATCGCCAAATTTCATCCAGCAGATATCGTCACCAACTGTTTCAACAGTCCAGCCGGGAATAGTAGGAACGAGCATCGCCAGATTGGTTTTGCCACATGCGCTGGGGAACGCGCCGGCAATGTAATGGGACTGACCTTCAGGATTAGTCAGTTTCAGAATCAGCATATGTTCCGCGAGCCAACCTTCGTCCCGCGCCATGACAGAAGCGATTCTTAGCGCAAAGCATTTTTTACCGAGCAAGGCATTGCCGCCGTAGCCGGAACCGAACGACCAAATCTCGCGTGTTGTCGGGAAATGGGCAATGTGCAGTTTCTCTGGATTACAGGGCCATGGGGCATCTGCTACGCCGTCATCCAGGGGGACACCCACTGAGTGCACGCAGGGGACGAATTCTCCGTCTTCGTCCAGTTCATTCAGAACGGGCTGGCCGACCCGGGTCATGATGTGCATGCTGGTGACGACGTAAGGTGAATCAGTGATTTCGATACCGATATGGGCGATCGGCGAGCCTACAGGTCCCATTGAAAAGGGGATGACGTACATGGTTCGGCCGCGCATACAACCGTCGAACAGTTCGGTCAGCGTTGAACGCATTTGATCAGGTTCTATCCAGTTGTTGTTCGGCCCCGCATCCTGTTCTTCTTCTGAACAGATATACGTCCTGCTCTCTACCCGTGCGACATCCGCTGGATCCGAACGTACAAGGTAGCTGTTAGGTTTCTTTTCTTCGTTTAGTTTTTTTGCGACACCTGCGTCTAAAAGCAGGCCCCACATGCGGTTGTATTCCTCGGTGCTGCCATCGCAAATAACCACGGCATTTGGCTGGCAAAGGTCTTTCATCTCTTCGAGCCAAGCCGCGAGCTTGTTGTGTTTCAGCATCAATTTCCGCCCTTTTTGTTTGTGCTGGTACCCATAAAATTGCCACCGAAGCCGCTGGGTCGTAAGTCGCTGAAGAATAACGTATTCGGTTCTCTAAATCGACGCGTGGCGATGGTTTTTATGGGTTTCTATTTGAGTCCCTATTAATGGGTTGGCTCAGTTTGTGAGGGTTGCGGGCAAGGTTCTGTTACGATGCGCATCATGCAACTCCAGCCCTCCAGAAAACTCGATGAATACCGGCCCTATTGGGCCGAATGTTTCGGTATTGCACCATTTTTGCCCACCTCAAGGGCGGAGATGGATGCCCTGGGCTGGGATAGCTGTGATGTGATCATTGTCACCGGGGATGCCTATGTGGATCACCCCAGCTTCGGCATGGCCGTTATTGGCCGGGTGCTGGAAGCGCAGGGTTTCCGGGTTGGTATCATCGCGCAGCCCGAGTGGCGGGGGACGGAAGAATTCTCTGTCCTGGGAAAGCCTAATCTGTATTTTGGGGTTGCTGCGGGCAACATGGATTCCATGATTAATCGTTACACGGCGGATAAGAAAATTCGCCATGACGATGCCTATACGCCAGGTAACATTGGTGGGCGCCGGCCTGACAGGTCGGTCATTGTTTATTCCCAGCGTTGCCGGGAAACTTATCCAGACGTGCCGATCGTCATAGGAAGCATCGAGGCAAGCCTTAGGCGTATTGCACATTTTGATTACTGGAGCGAAAAAATACGCCGATCGGTGCTACTGGATGCAAAGGCCGACATGCTGTTGTTTGGTAATGCAGAACGGGCAATCGTTGAGTTGACACATCGGATGGCATCCGGTGAGGCCGTGGCAGATATACAGGATATTCGCGGCACGGCCTATGTGACGGATGAGCCGCTTGCAGGCTGGCGTGGGCTGGATGAGACCCGGCTGCCGGATGAAAAGGCTGATAGCGGCGTTCGCTTGATGATGGAATCAGCGCCTGAATATATAGAGCTGCCATCCTTTGAAGCGGTTCTGGGTGACAAGGCTCTGTATGCGCATGCGTCACGTCTGCTGCACCGGGAAACGAACCCGGGTAATGCTCGCGCGCTGGCACAGCGCCATGGAGACAAAATTGTTTGGCTGAATCCACCGCCGATTCCGCTAACGACACCGGAACTTGACTGGGTGTTTGAGCGGCCTTATCAGAGAATCCCTCATCCTGGATACGGCGAGGATAATATTCCCGCCTATGAGATGATCAGGCATTCGGTCAATATCATGCGCGGCTGCTTTGGCGGCTGTACCTTTTGTTCGATTACCGAACATGAGGGTCGTATTATCCAGAGCCGATCACAAGAATCGATCATCAACGAAATTAGCGAAATCCGGGACAAGTCCCCGGCGTTCACCGGCGTGATTTCAGATCTTGGTGGTCCCACCGCAAACATGTGGCGCCTGAACTGCAAAGACAAGCAAATCGAAGAATCGTGCCGAAGACCTTCATGTGTCTATCCCTCGATTTGCAAGAATCTGGATACTGACCAGACCCCACTGATTTCGCTTTACAGAAAAGCGCGTGAAGTGGAGGGGGTCAAAAAGGTCCTGATTGCATCGGGTCTGCGTTATGACCTTGCGGTTGAGACGCCGGAGTACGTTAAGGAATTGGTGACAGAACATGTCGGTGGTTACCTGAAGATCGCGCCGGAGCACACAGAGCAGGGCCCGCTATCCAAAATGATGAAGCCTGGTATCGGGACCTACGATACTTTTAAGGCGATGTTCGAGAAATACTCGCAAGAAGCAGGTAAAAAACAGTACCTGATCCCTTACTTTATTGCGGGTCATCCTGGAACGACCGATGACGATATGCTAAATCTTGCGAGATGGCTGAAGGAAAACGGGTTTCGAGCCGACCAGGTCCAGACGTTCTATCCATCACCTATGGCCACCGCGACTGCCATGTATTACTCGGAAAGAAATCCGTTGAAAAGAGTCGCTCGATCTTCTGAGCATGTCAGTGTGGTGGCAAAGGCAAGACAACGCAGGTTGCACAAGGCCTTCCTGCGCTACCACGATCCGGACAACTGGCCCATGCTGCGTGAAGCGCTTCGAAAAATGGGTCGCAGTGATCTGATCGGTAACGGCAAGATGCACCTGATACCAAGAACGCAGTTTTCAAAGCCCGGCTACCGCGGTTCTCGTCCATTTTCGACTCAGCACAATGGACTTCCCAAAAACCCAGGACAAAAAAGGCGTAAGTAGCTTTTAAAGGTCAGACTGCCTCTGCAATGTCCAGGGTATCTCTGAGCTCTCGTTTGAGAAATTTCCCACTGGCGTTGCGAGGCAAGTGATCGTCGCTGAGCCAGATATAGCGAGGTATCTTGTGTTTGGCCATATGTTGAAGGCAAAAGGCTCGAATATCATCAGCGGTCGCAACGGTGCCTGGTTTCAGATAGATCGAAACGCCAACTTCTTCGCCCAGTCTGTCGTCAGGGACGCCAAACACAGAGCATTCTGCAATGCTTGCCATCTTGTGCAGTGTTGTTTCAACTTCACTGCAATAAATGTTCTCGCCGCCCCGAAGGACCATGTCTTTCACTCGGTCAACAATGAAAATGAAGCCGTGTTCATCGATCGTCGCCACGTCTCCAGTGTGCAGCCAGCCGTCGGTGATTGACTCTGCGGTGGCTTCTTCACGATTGATGTAGCCCTTGATGACAGGTGCACCCCTGACCCAGAGCTCGCCAGGTTTGCCCTGAGGAAGTTCGTTGCCGTCTGTATCGACTACTTTCACCTCGAAGAGGGGCATGGCGGGTCCACAGCTGGCGGGTTTATCCAGAAAGAAAATACCGGCAATGGAGGTGATAATGCCACAGGTCTCCGTCATGCCATAGCCGGTACCTGGGCTAGCATTTTTAACTGCTTTGTCGATTTTTCCAACCAGATCGGGTTGTAGTTGCGCGCCACCGCCGCCAACGGATTTTAGTGATGATGTATCGTAATGATCAAAATCCGGGTGGCTAATCAGCTCACGAGACATCACGGGTACGCCGGTCAGGCTGGTAATTTTCTCGGCCTCGATGATCTTGAGTGCTTCACCAGCATCCCAGCGGTACATGTGAATCAGTTTCCCTCCGGCCATGGTTGTGCCCTGGGCGAGACAGTTGTTGGCAGTCACGTGGAACATGGGTGTTGTTACCAGTGCTGATGGTGGTGCTACGTCTTCGGGATTGGGTAGTTCGACGTTATTGATCCGGGCGGTAGAGAGGCCGTTTACCTGTGCGGCGAAACCAAGGTTCATGATGTTGTGTACGCATCCACGGTGGGTTAATTGTGCGCCTTTTGGATAGCCGGTTGTCCCGGAAGTATAAAAAATACAGGCATCGGTATCAGGATCCACATTCACTTCAGGCAGATCACCGCCGGTAGCGATGACTTCCGCATAGTCGATGACACCGCCTATAGCATTAGGAAGTCGTACTCCGACGGTAGTGATATCTGGGAATTCATCCCGGATATTGAGGTATCGAGCCAGACGCTCTTGATCGCAGAACAGAACCTTCGGTGATGAATCTTTCAGGCCATAGGTCATCTCATCTTCTACCCACCAGGCATTCATGCCAACGACGGTGACACCTGTGGAAACGCATGCCCAGTAGAGAAGTAACCATTCAGGGTAGTTTCGAAGGGCTATTGCTACCCTGTCTCCAGGGTTAACACCCTGGTTGCGAAGCCAGTTAGCGATTGAAGCGGCTTCACGATGTGCATCTGCATAGGTCCAGCGCTCCTCACGGAACACCAGGTAGTCATTAGCGGCGTAGGCTGCTGCGGCCAACCAGATTTCGCGCAGGCTGGGTGGGGCCTCTGAATAGACCCGCATGGGGGAACCGCGAACTTCGATTTCCTTGTAATGGAAGGGGGCTCCCTCGGCGATGAGGGCATCCCAGGTTTCCTTATAGATATCGTACATCGTTGGCTCCACGAACTTCAAAGATTGGGTAAGATAGGGATTCTCTCCACCGGTTGCAAATGCTGTATCTTTTTTCAGGGTGGCACCGGGCAGACGCGAGGATTAGAAGTGACATATTTATTGGAAGGTTTAAAGGTCGTTGACCTCGCCAGTTTTCTGGCAGCACCAGGCGCAGCGACGTTGATGGCAGACTATGGAGCAGAGGTTATCAAGATCGAACCTCCCGGCGGGGATGGCTACCGGCGCCTGCACGGCAATTGGAAGACAGACTATAACTGGCAGCTGACTTCTCGCAATAAGCTGGGGATGTCATTGGATATCACGACGGATGAAGGCCACGAGGTCCTGATGAAACTGCTCGATGATACGGACGTGCTGGTTACAAATTTTCGGAATGACCAGCTTGAAAAGTATGCAATGAGTTATGAAGCCCTTCACGTTAGGTTCCCTCGGCTTATTGTTGCCCAGTTGACTGGATATGGAAACCTTGGGCCGGACAGAAAGCGTCGCGGATATGACTCTACTGCCTGGTTTGCCAGAACCGGGATCATGCAGCTGATGAAGCCCAAGGATGCGCCTCCTGTCTTTCCGGCTGGGGGGGTCGGAGATCATTCAACGGCAATGTCGCTGTTCGCCGGGGTAATGATGGCGCTGTTTAAACGTGAGAAAGAGGGTGAGGGCAGCTTTGTTGAAACGTCGCTTATCGCGAGTGGCTGCTGGGCGAATGGTATGAGCCTGCAGGGTGCGATTTCGGGATTTGACCTGGGGGGGTTCCTGGATAAAAGTAATCGGAGTCCTTTCGCCATGGTGTACGAGACCAGGGACAGGCGATTCGTTATTCTGGTATTCACTAATCCTCCCAAGGAATGGCCGGAGTTTGCGAATGCCCTTGGACATCCTGAATGGCTGGAAGATGACCGGTTCCAGGATATGCGTACCTTGATGCGGCATCGTGATGACCTGAAAGAGATTATTGCCGAGGCGATTGGCGCAATGAACCTGAAGGACGTGAGCCTTGCGCTAGATAAGTTCGAACTGACCTTCGGTGTCATTGATGGGTTGACGGATGTCGTGCAGGACGCACACCTGATCGAGAACGGCGTGGTCATTAAAACCGAATCGGATGATCCTGGGTTTGAATGGACAATAGCAAACCCGATCAAAATTTCCGGTGAAGCCTGTAAGCCAGCAATCGATCCACCGCTTTATGGGGAGCATTCACGAAAGATTCTTCTGGATCATGGTTTCACTGAAAAGGAAATCGAATCCCTGATCCGGGACAAGGTGGTTTTTGCCGGAGAGTCCTAGGAAGTCGTGTAACCATTGGCGGTAACAACAACTTTGCCTACGACTTTTCTATCCGTCAGCATCTTCATTGCGTCGACGGCTTTCTCTAATGGGAAAGCAGCGCAGATGTGGGGGTCAATATCACCGTTTTCCAATAATTGGTACAGCTCTCTGCGGGTCCGTTCACCCAGTTCGGGATCTCGGCGTCCGATTTCACCTGCGCGGACCCCTATGACGCTGATTTGCTTTATAAGAATATGGTTCACAGCAGCTTTTGGCCAAACGCCGGATGTGAATCCGATGGTCAGTATTCTTCCGTTCCAGTTGATGCAGCGCATGCTTTCATCAAACACGCTTCCGCCGACGGGATCAAAAACCACATCGGCACCTAGTCCATCCGTCAGCCCCTTAACCTTTTCCCTGAACCCGCCGAGCGAATCGTCAGGCAGTGTATAGTTGATGACATGGTCGGCGCCCCGGGCCTTAACCACGGCAAGTTTTTCGTCCGTACCGCCGGTTGCGATAACTGTTGCGCCAAGGTGTTTGCCCAGATCAACGGCAGCCAGGCCAACGCCCCCGGTTGCACCGTGAACCAGCAAGGTTTCACCGGCTTTTAGACTTCCTCTAATGGTAAGTGCCACGTAGGCTGTCAGGTAAGCGGTCTGATAGGCGGCAGCTTTCTCGAAACTGATCCCCGGAGGGACGGGTTTGACTGCCTGTACCTCTGCGTTGACCAACTCGCTAAATCCGCCATAGCGGGTTCCCGCTACTGCCCTGTCGCCAACCTTAAACTGATCGACGTCAGGTCCAACAGCAACTATCTCACCTGCAAATTCACCGCCGGGCGCGAACGGTAATGGGGGGGCGAACTGGTACTTGCCCTGGATCATCAAGACATCGGGAAAGTTAACTGAACAGGCCATGACCCTAATCTGGACTTCGCCTGCGCCGGGTGGCGCGATATCTACCTCGTCCAGGCTGATCGTTGATATGTCGTCATTGATTTGATGGCAGCGAATGGTCTTCATTACGTGTCAATATTCCTGTCTGATCGTGGGCAGGGACAAGTTACCACAATACTGATACCCTCGGATTCATTGGCCTTGAATACAATATCTGAGGCAGGGAATAGAGTCAGGAGGAAGTTGTCGTGGTCGAAGGCATTAACGTGGAAAAAGTGACAAGGTGGTTGGTTGAACGAATTCCGGGGATCAAGCCACCGCTCAGTTTTTCACTCATTGCAGGCGGGCACTCGAACCTTACCTTTCGGTGTGAGGATGGTGCCGGTAAGGTCTATGTGTTGAGGCGTCCTCCACTCGGGCATGTTCTTGAGTCTGCTCATGATATGGGCAGGGAACATAAAATCATTGATGCACTGAAGGGTTCTGATGTGCCCGTTCCTACAAACCATGGCTTGTGTAAAGACAATTCCGTCAACGAGGCTGACTTCTATGTGATGGAGTTTGTCGATGGCCTTGTCCTGAATGACTCCGTGATAGCAGCCACATTGCCAGAAGCATCGAGAATACCGATCGGTGAAGATGTTGTGGATATTCTCTGCAAGCTTCACGCGATCAATCCGGATGATGTTGGCCTTGGCGATTTGGGCCGTAAGGAAGCGTACCTCGCACGTCAACTCAAAAGGTGGACCAAGCAATGGGAAGCCGCGAAGACACACGATATTCCTGAAATGGAAGAAAGCTGTCGTTTGCTGGCTGACCGCATGCCTGAGCAAATTGGTGCAACCATCGTCCACGGTGATTTTAGGTTAGGTAATATGATTGTCGCGGACGGCAAGGTAAAAGCAATCCTGGACTGGGAACTTTGCACCTTAGGGGACCCGTTGGCAGATGTTGCTTACCTCATGAATAACTGGGTGACGCTTGAGGAAGTTCCGGAGCCTGGTGAAGGCGACCAGTCGCCATCTGCAGCTGGTGGTTTCATTACCAGGGAAAAGATTGCTGAAATCTATGAGAAAGCCACCGACAGGGATTTGTCCGGGATCAATTACTATCGCGCTTTTTCCCATTGGCGCCTGGCTGCAATTGGTCAGGGTGTTTACAAGCGATATCTTGTTGGTGCGATGGGTGAGGACACAGATGTGGATCTCGAGAAGCAAAAAGCGGGTGTTGCAAGAAGAGCTACCAGCGCTCTTGAGCTACTCTCCTGACCCGTTAGTGGATAGTTTTGGAATCACTTACCAGGGCCAGTAGCCGCTTTGACGCGAGTTGCTTTAGCTGATCATCTGACGCGCCCTGCAAGACCTGTGTATAGGTGTATTGCGCGAGTGTGATGTTGCCCTGCATTTCATACACAGCTCCCAGTTGCACGTTGAACTCATCCCGTTCCGGAAACAGCAACAGCTGACGATCGATACATGCCTTGCTTTCTTCCCAGGATTTTTGGCGCCAGAAAATCTGCTTCAGGTTGTCCAGCATGCGAATCAGGACATCCCGTGGTGAAGCCGGTCTGAAATACTCTTCCTTTAACGTCGCCCTTGGGCCAGCAATCTGTCTCAACATGGTCTGGCAGTCAGCGCGGCTGAGTTCACGGCCAGAAAAAGGATCAACAATAGTGCCGCTGCTGCCACCGTACTGCACAAGAAAATTTCCGGGAAACGAAATGCCGCTGACTGGAATGCCAAGTCGTGAACCGATAGCAATATGTACCAGCGCAAGGCTGATCGGAATGCCATGTTTGTAATCAATAACTCGATTCAGGTAACTGTTGGCAGGGTCGTAGTAGTCGATCACATTCCCGCTGAATCCAAGGTCATCATGGATGTAATTCACCAGCGCGGACACGGGAATGCCAAGATTCGTATGGAATCGATCGTCAGACTTAAACCTGACGGCAAGATTGTCGAGTTCGCTCAGGTAGTGCTCAACAGAGATGTCCTGTTCTGCTTCAGCAGCGATCAGCAGCGCTGCTTCATCCAACCTGATGTCAGCGTCTGGCTGGGCCGCCAGCCGCGCGAACCTGTTCCTGATTTCGTCATCCATTAAGTGCGTCCTCGCTTGTCTCAACTTTACAAGGATGAATACTATATGCAATGCTCGCCGCCGCTTTTTGCTGGCATTGCCATTGCTCAGGTTTCATTCACTCGGTGGTGGCGAGAACTGGCAATGGTGTTACTCGAGTTCATGGCTGATGCTCGGTCGACAACTCTATCGAGGTCTTCTTCTGAAGACCATTGATCGCCGGGTTTGCCTCCTGCCGCTTGGCATAAACAGGAAGCCCCTGCGCAAATGACGAGCATCGCCTGGCACCGAGGAACAACAGCCTTTAATGTGCCTGCGCGGGCTATTTATAGTAAAACTGATAGTGTAGTCGCATGGAAAGCGTGTATTGACGAAGATACAGCGGAAATAGAATATCATGAAGTCGAGGGGGAAGCCGTGAGTGCCTGAGGTCAAATGTGAGCGTCTTCCAGCTCGTACCAAAACTACTTAAAGAACCAATCTAACCGGAGAACAATGTGGAATTTGATTTAAACCAAACGGATGAGCTGCTCGCAACGACTCGTGCGGTCAGAAAGAGACTGGATTTCGATCGGGCAGTCCCTAGGGATGTCATCGAAGAGTGTATCGGGCTATCGCAGCAAGCGCCTACCGGAACAAACTCCCAGGGTTGGCGTTGGCTGATCATTGAGGACGCGGAAAAACGTGCCGGCCTTGCCGAGCTCTACAAGAAAATGGCCGATGTCTATCTGGTTGAAGAAGGTCGCAAGGCGGCTGAATCGGGAGACGCACAAACAGCACGAGTGCTCGATTCTGCAGTATTTCTGGCAGAGAATCTTCAGAATGCCCCTGTTCATGTTATTCCCTGCCTGCAAGGGCGCCCACCGGAAGGTACGCCCCTCATGGGTATTGCTGCAATGATGGGATCTATTTTTCCTGCGGTTTGGAGTTTTCAGTTAGCGCTGCGGGCCCGTGGCCTGGGTTCCTGCCTGACCTCGCTGCATCTATTTCATGAAAAAGAAGCGGCCGAATTGTTGGGTATTCCTGATGACGTGCTGCAGGTGGCCCTGTTACCTGTTGCCTATACCAAAGGGACTGATTTCAAGCGTGCAAATCGGCCTGACCCTTCAACTATTATTCATTACGACAAGTGGTAGACAGAAAGACAATCGGGTTCAGTATCGCTGAGCCTGGTTACTGTTCTGGATTGCCTGGTTCGGCTTTTTTGCGTTGGGCTTCACGAGCCTCCTTTTTCAGCCTTGCCCTTTGGGCCTGGGCAGAAGCGGCGTCCCCTCCAATGTGGTCCTCACCTCGCTCATTAGCCAGGTGGATTTGATTCTGTCGTTCGCGAAACCTTGCCCGGTCCGCATCTGTTTTGCTGTCGATACAGTGTGAACAGCTGACGCCCTTAACGTAAGCGTTACTTTTTTTGTCGGTATCGCTGATCGGCATCCTGCATGCGTGGCACTGGTCATAAGAGCCAGGCTTCAGATCATGGTCGACAGTGACGCGATCATCAAAGACAAAGCACTCTCCTTGCCACAGTGATTCTTCCTTGGGGACATCTTCAAGATATTTCAGGATGCCGCCTTCCAGGTGATATACCTCATCAAACCCTTTGGACTTCAGGAAGGCGGTTGATTTTTCGCACCTGATCCCACCGGTGCAAAACATGGCGATCTTTTTATGCTTGTTGGGATTCAATTCGGATTCCGCGAATCCAGGGAATTCCCGGAATGACTCTGTGTGTGGGTTTATAGCGTTCTCGAATGTGCCGATCAGCACCTCGTATTCGTTTCGGGTGTCGATCACCGTGACTTGGGGGTCTGATATCAGTTCGTTCCATTCCTTTGCTTTTACGTAGGTACCCACAATCTCTCGGGGGTCGATATCGGTTATACCCATCGTGACGATTTCTTTCTTGAGTTTGACGCGGGTACGTGGGAATGGCATTTGCTCGGCGGTAGATAACTTATAGGCGATGCCGTCGAACCGGCCATCGCTCGCGAGGAAAGCCTGCAGGCTCTTTATGCCTGCCGAAGTGCTCGCGACTGTGCCGTTGATTCCTTCTGCAGCGACCAGCAGTGTTCCCTTAACGCCATTGTCTTTTAACAGACTCAGTAGCGATTGTTGGAGCGCCTGATAGTCATCAATATTAACAAAATGGTAAAGCGCGCAGACTACTACTTCTTTCTGGTCGTTCTGTGAGTTATCCGCCAAACCGGGCTCCCGCGAAAGTGTCTGCCGAGGAGCGACCCTCTCTGGGGTTTCGTTTCGGCTTTATCAGTTGTTTGACCGGTTTGCCGGTGCCTGCCGTTGCAGCGAAGGTCGTGCGCATTGCCTCATAAATTTCCATGACTCAACCCTGGGTCATTAAGATTGGTGTATTATCGCTCAAGTGTTTAACAAGTTCTTGGAAAAATGAGGAGTTACCATGCCAATCAATCCTGAAGCTGTTGGTGTAAAGGGTCAGCCATCACAAAGAAGCTGGACATCAAAAGATGCCTTGTTGTATGCCGTCGGCATCGGGGCAGGTACAGACGAGTTGCAATATACGACAGAGAACACAAAGGACATCGATCAAAAGGTGTTTCCCACCTTTGCGGTGATTGTTGGTGGTGGCGGGATACCGATGCGGGAAGTGGGCTCGTTCAATCCTGCCTTGATGGTGCATGGTGAGCAAGGCATTGAGCTGCTGAGTGAAATTCCTGCAGAGGGTGAGATCGAAAGTGTTGGCGAGTGTACGGCCATCTACGATAAGGGAAGTGCGGCTGTTCTCGAGTTTACCTCTGAGTCTAAAAATGTTGCGACGGGAGAAGTCCTGCTTAGAACCCGGACCTCGCTTTTTTGTCGAGGCGAAGGAGGCTGGGGCGGTGACCGGGGACCTTCAGAAAAAATCCAGTTTCCGGATCGTACTCCGGACCAACAGGTGAGCTATACAACACGAGAAGACCAGGCGTTGACTTACCGGTTGTCCGGTGATCGGAACCCGTTGCATTCAGATCCTTCTTTTTCAGCTATGGGAGGGTTTGAAAAACCGATTCTGCATGGGCTCTGTACATACGGGTTTACCGGTCGTGGATTACTGAATGCGATTTGTGATGGCGATGCGGGTCGATTCAAATCCATGAATGCACGATTCTCGAAGCCTGTTATCCCGGGTGACACCCTGACCGTGTCGATGTGGGTGGATGGTAGTGAAGCCCTGTTCAGGACAACCAACCAGGACGGTGATGTCGTGATTGATCAGGGTGTGTTCAGGTTTGAATAAGTATCACCGCCATTTCGACTGGTGTTTGCGCAGCTCACCGAATGAAAAAATCTCGGGATGGGGAAAATGCTTAATGTAGGGGATACAGCGCCAGACTTTGAGCTGACAGACGAAGAAGGTGAGGTTGTTACGCTGGATGACCTTTTATCAGAGGGGCTACTGGTTCTGTATTTCTATCCCGCGGATTTTACGTCCGTGTGCACGGCGCAAGCCTGTGAAATTCGTGATCGTCACGACGACCTTCGAGCTGTGAGTGCCAATGTCGTCGGTGTAAGCCCCCAGGGGCAATCCAGCCACAATCGTTTTCGCGACCGGTACGACCTGTCTTTCCCGTTGCTCGATGACCGACAAAAAAAAGTGATCAGAGCCTATGGCGTCAACGGTCCACTGGGTCTGGGTGTCCGAAGGGTAACTTTTCTCATTAACCCGGATAAAAAGATAGCCAACAGAGTGGTTGCCGACTTCAGGGTTAAACAACATATGGATTTGATCGATTCGGTGGTTGAAGATCTGGGCGGTTACTAATTCGAGGAATATACCAAGGTAATGCTGAGGGTTCTTTATGGTCGTCTACTAGGCGTGTGTATCCCGCTGACCCTGGATAGGTCCCAGGAGAATATACCAGGCAACGCTGAGGGCTCTTTATGGTCGTCTACCGGACGTGTGTATCCCGCTGACCCCAGATAGGTCAGCGGCCTTTATGATGGGTGCTGTTGAATTGTATGATCATGAGAATGTGGTGACATCTACTACATTGTTATAAAACTCTACTCGAGAAATGATCTAATTCCAGGGCAGAGGCGTACACTAAAAAAAATCGGACAAAAGTAATGAACAAAAATCTGATATGGATAGCGGGTATTTTGGCCTCTCTGGCGGTCGGCGGCCTTATCGCCCTTGCAGGTAGCCAGAACGGTGCGCTGTGGATGGGGCTGCCATTGTTCACACTTTGCTGCGGTATCGCATTTATAGTGCAGTGGTTTTTGTTTATCCCGGCCTATGTATTCCAGACCGAGCGGTATTTTGATTTGGCTGGCAGCCTGACCTACATTTCGCTGGTCGTGGCCGCATTGTACCTTTCCGGTGCACGTGACCCTCGATCACTTATTATTGGCGGGTTGGTAATCATCTGGGCTTGCCGGTTGGGTAGCTTCCTGTTTAGGCGAGTATCCGCTGATGGTGAGGATCGGCGTTTCCGCGCCATCAAACCTGATTTTTTACAATTTCTAATGACCTGGACTATCCAGGGTTTGTGGGTGTCTGTGACACTTGCTGCGGGGCTTGCCGCGATGACGGTGTATGAACACAAACCGATTGGGCTGTTAGGGGCTATTGGTATATCCCTCTGGGTATTCGGGTTTGTGGTTGAAGTGGTCGCCGATAAGCAGAAGTCGAAGTTCAGACGGGAACAACCCGATGAGTTCATCACCAGAGGCTTGTGGCAGTATTCCCGGCACCCTAACTACTTAGGAGAGATTATCCTCTGGTTGGGTATCGCCGTTCTGGCGTTGCCTGTACTTCAGGGCTGGCAGCACGCAACGTTGATTTCGCCTGTTTTTGTCTTCTTTCTGCTGACCAAAGTCTCGGGGATCAGAATGCTTGAGTTTCGGGCTAATAAGCGTTGGGGCGAGGACCCCGAGTACCAGATCTATCGATCCAATACTCCGGCTCTGGTACCACGGCTTCGGTTTTAGCTACTTCTTATGCAATACGACGGGTAAGTGTGCATAACCCTTTACGAAAGCACTCCGGATATAGGTAGGCTCTCCAACAACTTCCACGGTGTCAAAGCGTTTCAGAATCTCTTCCCAGACAATCCGCAACTGCATTTCTGCGAGCCTGTTACCCATACAGCGATGGATGCCGAACCCGAAAGACAAGTGCTGTCGTGGCCTGGCTCGGTCGATGATAAATTTATCAGGCGTTTCAATCGCTGATTCATCACGATTTCCTGATACGTACCACATGACGACCTTGTCGCCTTTCTTAATGGTTTTGCCTCCAATGACAGTATCTTCCAGGGCGCGTCTGCGCATATGGGCAAGTGGCGTCTGCCAGCGGATGATCTCCGGCACCATGCTTGCGATCAGTCCTGGGTTTTCCCTAAGCTTCTGGTACTGATCCGGATGCTGATTAAGCGCAAGTATACCGCCGGTGATTGAATTACGGGTGGTGTCGTTCCCGCCAACAATCAGGAGAATCAGGTTGCCAAGGAACTCCATTGGACGTTCAAGCATGTCTTTCGTCGAATCGCCATGAGCGAGCATAGTGATCAGGTCATTGTCACCTGGTGTTTGCTGTCGCTCTTTAAAAATTTCTGTAAAGGTTGTTAGACATTCAACCAGTTCCTCGCGTCGTTGGTCCTCCGATTCGATAATTCCCTGCTCAAGGTTTGCTGTTGCAACATCGGACCAGCGAGTTAATTTTCGGCGCTGCTCGAATGGGAAATCGAAAAGGGTTGCCAGCATTTGCGTGGTCAGTTCGATGGAGATTCTATCTACCCAATCAATTTCTTCACCGACAGGTAATGCGTCAAGCAAATTTGCTGCGCGAGCCCGGATGGTTGATTCCAGCTTAACCAGGTTTATCGGTGCAACAACCGGGCTGACGACCTTTCTCTGATCATCGTGTTTTGGCGGGTCCATCGCAATAAACATTGGCAGCGTGAAATCTTCATCCTGGTCACCGAGAGTAATGCCGCCTTCGGAAGAGAAGGCCTTGTGATTGGTGTCCACGTGCATAATGTCTTCGAAGCGAGTGATGGACCAATACGGACCAAACTCACTTTCTTCACAGAAATGTACAGGGGCTTCTTTTCGGAGTCGTTCGAAATAGGCCCAGTGCGCGTTTTGTTCAAACAGGTGCGATTGAGCAACATTAAAATTCCCGTCTAGCGGGATCGAATAAGGGTCTACAACAATTTCTTTACTGGTGCTGATCGCTTCGCTCATCTCTGGGTCCGTGTTATTGGGTGGACGTTTCTGGGTGGACATTGTGTCGGCTAGTACTGAAATTCCGGCAGATTTACGACAAGACCGTTTAGTTCATCAGTCACGGCGATCTGGCATGAGAGACGTGAATTAGCTTCCCGATCAGGGTTCAGGTCCAACATTGAGTTTTCCTGGTCATCGGCAGCGCCAACCCGGGTCATCCATTCGCTTTCAACGAGTATGTGGCAAGTAGCGCAGGAGCACTCGCCGCCACAGTCGGCATCAATGCCGGGAACAAGGTTATCGAGAGCGATTTTCATGACCGAATCACCATTGTCCCCATCAATGGTTGTGGTCTCGCCGGAAAACTGAACAAAGGTAACTTTAGCCATTTAACTGAGCCATTTGATTAAAGGCGCAAAATTAGCAACAAAGGAGGGGACTATAAAGGTTCAATATGGCCACAATATGATCCTTTTAGGACAAAGTGAAAATACAATGAGCTAGGCCCGATAGCCCGTATTAGCATGTCCTGCCGGGACCGTCTCTCTAGCGAAGTTGCCTGAAACAGCGCTGTATCTGGTCGACCAGTGCCTGGGGTTGTTCAAAGGCCGCGAAGTGGCCACCTTTCTCCATCGTCTCAAAGTGAATCAGATTGGTAAAACGCGCTCTGGCCCACCTTTCGGAAGTCTTGAAGATCTCTTTAGGAAAAAGGGTGCAACCGACGGGAAGCTCGATTAGGTCCAGGTTTGTACTTCCGAAACTCTCCCAGTAGATCCTGGCAGAGGAGGCGCCAGCATCCGGCAGCCAGTACATCATCACGTTATCCAATAGTTCATCGCGCGATGCTACGTTTTCGGGATGGCCGTCACAATCCATCCACTGGTAAAACTTTTCAAGGATC
>JABJED010000471.1 GCA_018665025.1 Gammaproteobacteria bacterium | reverse complement strand
TGGTGCGGCTTACGTGGCATCCAAACATGCCATCATCGGGATGACCAAGACTGCGGCACTTGATTATGCGGCAGACGGAATCCGGATTAATGCCATCGCACCTGGCGTGGTCAAGACAGAGATGATGGAGAGGGGAATCACTGAGATTCCAGATCTCGAAGCACAAATGTTAGCTCACCAACCCATTGGCAGGCTCGGCACGATGGACGAAGTAACCAATGCCGTGATGTGGCTGTGTTCTGACGCTGCCAGCTTTGTCACCGGCGCGACATTGCCTGTCGACGGCGCCTACCTCCTGACTTAACCCAGTAGGATATGATGATAGTTCGGTTATTCAGCTACAGGCCTTTGAACTCGGGTTTTCTTTTTTCGAGGAAAGCCTCTCTACCTTCCTTATAGTCACCAGAGAGTCGAATAGCTGTGCGCATCGCTAACCCTGCTTCTTTGGCTTTGGCATCATCTTCAAACGCACTACGCCACAACGTTTCTTTTTGTGCACGGATTGCCAGTGGACCACTTTCTGAGCAAATACGCTGGGCGTATTCAAGTGCAGCGGTCTGAACTTGCCCGGCATCACTAATCACTTCCACAAAACCAGCACGTTCGCACCATTGGGCACTTTTTGCGTCGCCCGGAGTCAGGAATGCAAATGCTTTTGAGTAGCCAATTTTCTTACCGAGTTTGATTGGAATGTCTACAGCGTTAGTACCCACCTTTGCTTCTGAGATAATAAATTTGGCGTCGGGGTCCGAAAAGATCATGTCGCAACAAAGCGCGAGAGAAACACCCTCGCCGACGCAAAAACCGTGGACAGCCGCAATGATCGGCTTGTTTGTTACCATGCCATTGTCCAGGTTCAGGCCACCTAGTGCAGCGTTAACGCCCTTCGCGGCATTTTCGCTCAGCGCTGCTACATCTGCACCGGCACTGAAAGCTCTCTCTCCCGCGGCTTGAATCACCGCTACCCATAAACTGGGGGAACTAGCGAACTTGTCCAGGGCTTCATTGACACCTTGATACATTGGCGCATCAAATGCGTTGAGTCTCTCCGGTCGATCAAGGGTGATGACGGCGACTTTACCAATGGTTTCAAATACTACTCGATCTTGAAATCGTTCGGCCAATGCAACCTCCTAACTGTTGAGAACTTCTACTAGTTTTGACTTTCCAGTGGTGCCCGTTTTTAACTCAAAATGATCTTTGCTTTGGAAGTTGATTTTAGCCCGGAATCGCAGTTGATGGTGTATCGCATTCTCGAGCTCATTCCCCAACTCGGTGAGTTGAGCTGTACTGAGGTTCCTGACATGTTCCACAAGAATTGGGATAGGTGGTTCTGCTACGGGCCCTGATTTCTGTAAAATCATTCTGATATTGCCAGTGGTTTTAGTGGAATGTCGGTTAACCACGTCGCGCACTGCATTAGGAAAAACGTTCACACCCTTAATGAGCAGCATATCATCCACGCGACCCTTAAAAGTCATACGAACCCCGGGACGACCGCACTCACAGGGGTCGGTATTGATTTTGATGATGTCTTTGTCGCGCCATCGCAGCAACGGACCGCATTCTCTTTCAAGTCCAGTGAAAATGATTTCGCCTTCGACACCATTTTCTATGGTCATAGGCGTAAGCGTGTCTGGGTCGACAATTTCAAAGTAGGCATTATCCTCGGCATAAAAATGTATGCCGGCATGGGCCTCGCAAGAGATGCCTGTTGGGCTGTGACAGCCGGTCGCCCCCATATTGTCGTAAACCGTGGCGCCACCGAATCCTGCTTCTATCTCACCAAAGATCTCAGGGATGCTGCCACCGGGCTCTCCGGTAACCACTACTTTTTCAATGCCTAAGGATGTTGGATCGATCCCGGCGCGATCTTGCATCGTGGCTGCAAGATGCCGGGCAAAAGAGACCGTGGTCCTGATCATGCGGGGGCGCGTTTCTTTTGCTATTTGAGCGACTCTTTCAACACCGCTTAGGGCGCCCACAGGCACAACGCAAGCGCCATAGGCCATCATGGAATCAACAGCAGGTAGCCCGGCGATCCACATGGACAATACGCTTGCATGCAGGACCACATCTCCTGGTTCGATACCGATTCGCCTTAGTCCGCGAGCTGTATTCTCTGCGGCAATCGCCCGATCAGCCTTTGTGAATCCGCTAAAAGTGGGCGACCCTGTCGTGCCAGAAGATGACGAAACCCGGTTCACTAATTTAGGGTCGCAAGTAATGTGCATGCCGAAAGGGTGTCCGAGGACTTCCTTAGATTCTTCCTGACTCAGGCGTTCTTCGTCTTTGTCAAAAAATGGAAAGTCCTGATAATGTTCCAGGCTTTTCAGGTGTTCTGGAGAGACGCCTGCAGCGGTCAGCTTATGCTTGTAGTAGGGGCTTTCGTTGTAAACCCGGTTAACCAGGGCCTTGAGTTTATCAAACTGTAAAGTGCGCAATTCTCTGCGAGGCATATTTTCAGCTTTTGGATTCCACAGGGACAAGACACTTTCCTACTGGCGATTGATACCGGATTGTTTCATTCGTTGAGGGAAATAGAAACCTCGGAATTTCGAAATACTGTAGCACCGGTAAGATAGATGAGTCGCCACGCACGGGCGCTACTATTGCGTCACCGATTTCACGTCAGTCTATCTTAGGCTGTTAAAATAGAATCCAGCGCCCAATAGAGTGCCGCCCAGAACCATGAACCATTCGTAGGGCCAAATCAGTGCTGCCGGGCTTCCGGGGAGATATAGGCAACCTAATCCAATTGAGAGTATGAGTGCCAGAGAGCCTATCAATTTACCTTGCGCAACACGAAAAGGTCGTGGCATATCGGGTTCTGAAGACCGCAATTTGAGAAACGCCAGCGCAACCATGCCGTAGGCGATGACGACCATAAAGCTACCGGCATCAACTAACCAAACTAAAATGGTGCGCCCGAAAAAGGGCGAAATACAACTTAGTAAACCGATGAAGAGAATACCTACATAGGGTGTTTTATAACGCGGGTGAACTCTGGCAAAGGCACCGGGTATCATGCCGGCTTCTGCTAACGCATAGAGGACTCGGCTACCGCCAATGATAAAGGCATTCCAACTTGTGAGAATGCCCCCGACGCCGGCCAGGATCATGAGATTTCCCATCATTCTGCTATCCCAAACTGTCGCCATGGCATCGGCAGTAGCAGCATTGCTAACACCGATTTGATCTGTGTTGAGAGCGTTGCCCACTGCAATTGAGATTGCGATGTACCAGATTGCGGCAAGGCTGAC
>JABJED010000085.1 GCA_018665025.1 Gammaproteobacteria bacterium | reverse complement strand
GTGCCCGATAGTTTCGTTCGCTATCCGGGAGGTAAATTCTTCGTAACGCTCAATGACTATGGACATATCCCTACCAATAAAAATAGTTAACCTACATTAGTTCTCTTTTGCCGATTTATCACGGTTTATACTTTTATACTGATCAAAACAAACGAGAACCTAACTTAACTTCCTCTCTCCAGGATCAAGCGCCAAGATGCTTTCACCTTGGCAAAACCGTCTATCCTCTGTTTAATGGGTGCGGAGGTGGACTATCAACAATTATGACTACATTATTGTAGGAGCAGGATCTGCAGGCTGTGTGCTGGCTAACCGCCTCTCTGAAAATCCAGATAACCAGGTACTGGTGCTGGAAGCAGGCGGCAACGACCTGCATCCTTATGTGGGAATGCCCAAGGGGATCGCGAAACTCGTCCAGCACCCTCGATTCACCTGGACGTTCCCCATCAAGCAACCTAGAAAACCTGGACTCCCGGCGACCGAAGTCTGGATTCGCGGTAAATCTTTGGGTGGATCCAGTTCTATCAACGGAATGATCTATTCCCGGGGGCATCCACAGGACTATGAAGAATGGAACACCCTGGGCGGACCGGGTTGGGGCTGGGAAGATATTAAGGCCGTGTATCGCCAGATCGAGTCACATGAACTCGGGGAAGCTGATCACCGCGGAGGAGCCGGCCCGCTTCCGATATCAACGGGACAATTCAGGTACCCAATCGCCGAACAGCTGATCGAAGCGGGAGTCCAATTCGGTCTTGAGCGCAAAGAAGACCTAAACGACGAGACTCTTGAAGGTGTCGGTTACTACAATCACAACATAAAAAACGGGCGCCGAATGAGCGCGTCTCGCGTTTTCCTGAAGCCTGTAATGAACCGCAGCAATCTCACCGTGGTAACCAGTGCCCACGCGCACAAAGTTAACTTTGTGGATAGCAGGGCTGTCAGCATCGATTGTGACGTTGGCGGTTCCCCAACGACATTTCAGTGTCGCAGAGAGATTATTCTCAGCGCGGGCGCCTTGCTTTCCCCAAAACTATTGCAGCTATCCGGTATCGGCCCGGCAGGCCTGCTTAACTCACTTGGCATCGACATTATTCATGACAGCCCCGACGTCGGGCGAAAGCTGAGGGAACACCTTGGGTTTTCCATGCCTCATCGGTTAAAAAATGGCAAGGGTATCAATCATCGCCTCCGTGGGGCAGGCCTTGTAGCCAGCGTGCTGCAATACTACCTGACACATACCGGGCCAATGGCAACCGGGCCTTTTGAAATAGGCGCATTTGTTCGTTCCATGCCTGGCGCAAATCGACCAGACACGCAGCTCTATTTGGGCGCCTTCAGCTATGGCCGATCAGACGACAATTTCCCTGTGCAACTGAACAAGCCAGACAGCCAGCCTGGTATTACTATTTATGGCCAACTACTAAATCTGACAAGCGAAGGCGAAATTAGCATTGAAAGCGCTGATCCGAAAAAACCGCCAGCAATCAAGCCTAACTGGCTGAGCACAGACTATGACCAAAAAGCGGTTGTCGCGATGGTCCGCACCATGCGCAAGTATGCGCAACAGCCCGCCGCAGCGAACTATTTTGGAGAGGAACTGATCCCCGGCGAAAATTGCCAGAGTGATGAACAAATTCTGGAGGCGGTACACCGCTTGTCGACCAGCGGACTTCATGCCACCGGCTCCTGCCGAATGGGTAAGGACGAACAGTCAGTAGTCGACAACCAGCTCCGGGTTAGAGGGGTCGCTGGGCTTCGAGTGGCAGATTGCTCCATTATGCCCGCACTACCCAGCGGCAATACCAATGCCCCGGCGATGGCGGTTGGCTGGCGGGCCAGCGAGATCATCCTGAATGGAAAAGTTTAATCCCACCTGCAACACAATATAAGGACAGCCAGACTATCGATTCTCAACACCTTGTACGACAGCGATTTATCTTCATGACCGCGCTGATATTCGCTGGTGAAGCCGTTTACGCAATACCGTTTCATGTCACTCGCTTCTTCCGGCCAACAGTACTTGAAGTATTCGATCTGACAGCGACGGAACTGGGCGCAGCACAGGGCATCTACGGCATCGTTGCCATGATCGCCTACTTCCCTGGAGGCCCACTGGCTGACCGGCTCCCTGCACGCAAGCTCCTTGCTTTCTCGCTCTGGTCAACCGCACTGGGTGGGGTTTATATGACCAGTTTCCCTGGCTACATCGGATCTATCTGGCTTTGGGCATTTTTTGGGGTCACCACTATCCTGTTTTTTTGGGCGGCCCTGATCAGGGCGACTCGCGACTGGGGCGGCAACAATGCGCAGGGTAGGGCATACGGACTGCTGGATGGTGGTCGTGGACTATTGGCAGCCGCACTGGCATCAGCCGGCGTCATGATTTTCAGCCTGACATTCCCGGAAGATGCCGCAAATGCTTCCCTGCAGGAAAAACAGGACGCGCTGTTTCAGGTCATCTGGGGTTACAGCATCGTTACCGCACTGGCAGGTGTTTTTGTCTGGTTCGCCATCCCGGACACCCATCCAACTGAATCCAATGGCAAAGAACACGCACCCGATGACACCATTTCAAAGCATATCGTTGCGGTGCTCAGGATACCTGCGGTATGGATGCAGGCAGTCATCCTGGTCTGCGCTTACGTCGCCTACAAGGGATTTGATAACTACTCACTGTTTGCTGTCGAGGCTTACGGAATGAACGAAGTCGATGCGGCGGCAATTGTGACCATTGGTGCCTGGCTTCGACCGGTTGCAGCGCTGGGTGCCGGCTTGCTCGGCGATCGATATAGTGTATCCCGGATGCTTGCTTTGTCTTTTCTGTTTTTGCTGGCCTCGGACCTGTTTTTCGCATTTACGACTCCCATTGCGGGCGCAGCCGGGATTCTTCTCGGTAACATCCTGATAGGGTCAACGGCGATATTCGCCATGCGTGGTTTGTATTTCGCGTTGTTCGAGGAAGCGAAAGTCCCAGTCATCATGACTGGCACCGCAGTTGGTCTTGTCTCGGTCGTCGGGTATACACCAGACATCTTCGTAGCACTGGTCGCCGGCATCATGATCGATGCCAACCCAGGTGCTACAGGCCATCAACACTTCTTCGTGTTTCTCTCGGCGTTTGCAGCGATCGGTCTTGCGGTCAGCTTAAGCCTGATGCGTTTATTGCATCGGAATAAAGCTGCCGAAAACTAATCCTGTTCCATCGACCAGGTTTTGCTGGTCAGGCGCGCCAATTCCCACTCGGACAGGGATTCATCTACTTCATGATATTGCAGAGGTTGTTTCATTTCTGCTGTTTCAACACCGTTAATCGCTGGGATTGGTAGTACCTGTGGAATAGACATGATGTGCGCCTTTCGTGATCAGAGTGTGTCGCCAATTCAGACAGGAGCAATTTATCAGCAGTGACAGGAATCGATTAGGGAATAATTAGAAAGTAATAGATTCCAGTTTGGAAAGGGTTACTTCGAGAGGACTACCTTTCGAAGTGACGAATTAGACCCTTGCAGGGTTGGCCGCCCTGCACAACGGGCGCTGCTTTTAAATCCGACTGAACAAATCCTAGAGCCAGCATGGCATTGCTGAACTTCGCATTATTCCCCCTTCCAGGATCGACAATAATGACTTCACATTTCTCTTTGGCATGTCGGTTAACGAACCCGGACAGCAGAATGGCATGATCCGGCTGATAGAGAATATCGCTGCCAACGATCAGGTCAAACTCTCCCAGACTGGTATCCTCCTGTTCCCAACCTGTGCGTACAAACGGGATGCTGCGTCCTTCATTTAAGTCAACATTCAACTGAAGGTAGGCGTTGGCCTCCGGGTGATGATCTGTTGCCGTGATATCCGCAATCCTGGAATTCAACATCAGGCTCGTTAGCCCCACTCCGCAGCCAACCTCCAGGATACGCTTGTCCTTAATGTCAAATGTTTCCATCAACCGCGCAAGAACCTGTGAAGATTCCCAGATAACGCCAAACAGAGGCCAGATCGCTTCTGCAACACCCAGTTTCCGGGCGACACCATTTGGATCGCTGAATTGCTGTGTATCACGCAGCGTTCTTACATGGATATCTGACCCTTCAAACTCAATTGTCTGGTATCGATACCTTAATTGGCTGGGTTCAGGGATAGGATAACGTCTTAAAGAGGTGATTCACCCTACTACTTGCGTCTCGCGATTGCGACCTATTGACCACCCTGGCGCCAATATTCCTTGCTTTACGCGATTTGGCACCCTAGACTGCGCGCGCTGATCTGTGATCGGCCACGTCATGTTGATTTGATAGCACTGGGTACCCCAGTCGCCCCTCACCTCGAGGCCAGCCAGGCTTGTAACGCCACTGCCTCAACTCTTTATGTCGTCCAGCGCATTCGTGCGCCCTAACATCGCAATAACTGCGGTGAATTACATCATTGCGCCCGTAAAATGGCGCCAGGAAAGAATATGAGTTTTAATGAACTTGGCTTGTCCGAGCCACTACTAAAAGCGATATCCGATAGCGGATATACAGAGCCAACCGCTATCCAATCAGCGGCGATTGGGCCAGTCCTCTCAGGAAAAGACCTGATGGCATCTGCTCAAACCGGAACCGGTAAGACCGCAGCCTTCACGCTACCACTACTGGAAAAGCTAGGCCAACTAGACAATCCCGGCAATCACCCGCGTGTTTTGATTATCACACCAACACGCGAACTCGCGGCCCAGATCGAAGCATCTGCAAACACCTACGGGAAGCACACGACGCTTCAATCACTGGCTGTGTTTGGCGGCGTCAAGATAGGACCACAGATCAAGAAATTGCGTCAGGGTATCGACATACTTGTAGCAACCCCTGGTCGCCTGCTGGATCTGAGTCAACAGGGAGCCGTAAACCTTAAGCATGTCGACGTGTTGGTACTTGATGAAGCAGACCGCATGCTGGACATGGGATTCATTCCTGATATCAAGCGCATCCAGAAGCTACTGCCCGAGAACAAGCAAACGCTGATGTTCTCAGCGACCTACTCTCCAGAAATTAGAAAACTGGCCCACGACTACCTGTCAAACCCGGTTGAAGTCAATGTCACGCCAAAAAATGCCGCTGCCCATACGGTCGAACAGGTCCTGCACCCGGTAGACAAGAGACGGAAATCCGAACTGCTTCAGCACCTGGTGCACCAGAACAACTGGTCACAGGCGCTCGTGTTTTCAAAAACCAAGCACGGAGCGAACAAACTCACCCGCGATCTGGTGAAAACCGGCGTTCGTGCGGCGGCCATTCATGGCAACAAAAGTCAGGCCCAAAGAACCAAAGCACTTGAAGACTTCAAACGCGGCAAGGTTGAAATACTCGTGGCTACTGATATCGCCTCCAGGGGAATCGATATCTCCGAGTTGCCAATGGTGATCAATTTTGATTTACCTCATGTGCCGGAAGACTATGTCCATCGTATCGGTAGAACCGGTCGGGCGGGAACAACAGGCAATGCCATCTCTCTTGTCTGCGCAGACGAATCCAAACAACTTAGGGATATTGAACGAGTCATCAAAAAACCTCTGGAGCGTGTCGAGATAGAAGGTTTCGAACCTGATCATGTTCTGCCACTGTCCAGCGCCGGTCACGATCGATCAGGAAACAATTCTGGCTCTTCAAAGAACAATGGTTCGAGGGGAAATGGCTCGAGAGGGAATGGCTCAAACGGCAATAGCCGAAATCGTCCCAGGCGCAATCGAAATTCATCTTCGAGCTCTAGAACAAACAGGCAAGCGACCGCTTAGTACGGTCCCTAAAACAAGAGCTACATCAAGCTTGTCTGCGGGAAAGGGGTGGCGCGCTTAACCGGGTATCTTCATCTAAATAAGTCGGCGCCCTGGATTCTTTCTTCCAGAAATTAGCACCACAGTTACACTGGGTCCCCTTGAACAAAGGGGCCTATTTTTGAAGCCGCCCGCTTTCAGTTCTTCTCCCCCATGAAAAACCAGAAGGGTAGATACGCCCTTCATCGATCTCATAGTAGCTTTTCATTATCGCTGATCCGAGAAACGCAACGGTCGAATAGCTCGACCTTGCCTGGATGTAACGCAGTTTAGTCCCGAATAGGTTTTTGCAAAGGTCGTATAGCAAAGCCCAACAGAAGAAGCGTATCATCATGGCGTATCAATCCTCGAATCGTCGGATAAAGATGTTCAGATGGCGAACGATGCACTCAAAAGCATGACCACCTAAAACAATGACTTTCAAACAGATTTACACGCGCGCGGTTAATAGAAAAGGTGGACAGGAACTTGCTGCTTCGCTGCCCAAGGTGAAATCTCGTCAGGCCCTTATAAGAGCCACTGATGATTCCTATTTGTCCGAAATGACCAAATGTGTATTTCGATCAGGGTTCGTTTGGAAGATTGTCGAGAACAAATGGTCCAACTTCGAGACCGCGTTCGTAGGGTTTAACCCCAAAGCAATCGCCAATTTCAGTGATGAGCGACTGGAATCCCTGGCCCAGGACACATCAATCATCAGAAACATGACAAAAATTTTGGCGACCCGGGAAAACGCAAAATTTATCCTGGACGCTAATTCCGAACACAAAACCTTTGGCCGGTTTCTGGCTGACTGGCCCGAAGATGACGTCGTCGGCCTGCTACTTTATCTGAAGAAACATGGCAGCCGACTCGGGGGACACACGGGACAATACTTCCTTCGGTTTGTTGGCAAGGACACCTTCATGTTCAGTAAGGATGTCGTCACTGTTCTGGTCGCCGAAGGAGTAGTTGATAAAGAACCAACCAGCCAACGCGCATTGCGAGCAACGCAGGAAGCCTTTAATCACTGGAGGGAAGAAACAGGGTTGCCGTACAGTCACCTGAGCCGAATCATGGCTGCTTCGGTTGGCCCGCCTATCTGAATAGAACGTGATTTCATCACCGGCACCCGTTACCGTCTGGTCGAACCCCTCTTTGTCATTCTCTCGGATGCGCTTTCCTCGGTGGTATCGCGAATAACCTATTCACCTGAATCGAACAGGTAGGGCTCCAGCGATGCCTGCGCTTCGATACGAATTTTATGCCAGGTACCCCCACCGTAATAAGCCAGACTCCCCGGCTCCGCATCGCCCTCACCGTTGTAATAGGAGATGCAGTCGCGCAGCGGCGCAGAATTGATATCAGCATTTCGACAATGTGCTGCATACCGATCCTCCGGCTCTTTGCGAACATCAACTATCTTCACTCCCTGCGCTCGCATGGTCGACAACATCCAGACAATGTAATCACCGTGCTCTTCGATAGCATTAGTGAAATTGAAACTTCCGCCACCGCCTTGCGGACCCGAAACGACAAACAGGTTCGGGAACCCATGACTGTGAATACCAAGGAAAGTTTTTGTCCCCTCCGATTGCCACTTACCATTTAGCGTCTGACCATCACGACCCTCAATCATGTTGAACGTTGAGGTCGCCATCCACTGAAACCCGGTAGCGTAAATCAAAACATCCAGCGGGTACTCTACCCCATCGTGCACAATGCCGTGTTCCGTGATCTCACGAACGCCAAGGGGCGCTGTATCTACAAGCGTGACATTAGGTCTATTGAATGCCGGCAGATACTCATCATGAAACGTCGGCCGCTTGCACCCGTAAGGATAATAGGGTTTTAGAGAGGCCGCCGTTTCTGGGTCTTCCACTATCGCATCCACTCTGCCCCTGATCTGTTCCATAATCCGGAAGTTGGATTCAAGATTCTTCTGGATCATTTCTTCAGGGGACAACTTTTCTGAATGTTGCTTACGCTCCTTGAAATCCGGTACCTTGCCGGCAAGGTAGTCATCATTCGCCTTGATGGCAGTTCGACCTCCAGATATCTTGGCGAACCTCGCTCGCCGGGCCTTTGCCCAACCTGGCTCGTCCGCCCAGGTCTGCCTTTCTTCCTGCGTTGTTTCCCTTTGGTCTCTTACATCGACGGACGACGGTGTCCTCTGGAACACATGAAGTTCACCCACAATTTTAGCCAGCTCCGGCACAGCCTGCACTGCAGTTGCACCTGTGCCGATAATCCCCACGCGCTTGCCTTCCAAGTCCACATGATAGTTCCAACGTGAGGTGTGGAAGGAATCCCCCTGGTATTTCTCCATGCCCTTAATTCGCGCGAGCTTTGGTGTTGTCAAAATCCCATTGGCCAGGATGACGTATCGAGCTTTCATCGAGTCGCCGCGGTCCGTGTGAACAGACCAACGACCGGACGATTCGTTCCAGACCGTTTTTTCAACCGTTGTATGAAAAAGACAATGGTCATAAAAGCCAAATTCCTCTGCCATTTTCTGGCAGTACTCCAGAATTTCAAATCCTGAGGCGAACTTCATCGAAGGGACGTAACCCATCTCTTCGAGTAAAGGCAGGTAGCTGTATGCTTCAACGTCACAGGCGATACCCGGGTATCGATTCCAATACCAGGTACCTCCAACATCACCACCTTTTTCACAGAAGCGAACATCGTTAAACCCCGCTTGCCGTAATTTGTACCATAGCAGCAAGCCTGCAAACCCAGCGCCTACAACCAGAATTTCGCACTCATCATCGAGTGATTCCCGCTCAACAGGATCAGCTGAATATACATCCTCCAGGTACCTGCTGAAATCCCCTTCCATGGGCATATAATCCGCAACACCACGCCTTGCCTCTTTGAAATCGCGATACCTGGCCTGTTCTTCCGCATTGAAAACAGCGCCAGCCGGAGGCTCAGGTAAATCCTTCAGTGCCTGGTCATCAACGACGGCGTAACCACGGCCGGCAATCTTGTCAGTCGCTACGGCGGCTCTAGTGTTAAATGTTTTAAGTCCTGTTTCCTGGTCTATCTGAATCGCCATATGGTCCTGCTCTGATAAATGATGAATGCCACTTGGGCACCGAGTGTAATGATTGAATAAACCAGAGAGCGCGCTCCCCGTCAAATAACCCTGATGTCCGACAAGACGGTTGATGCTATCTCAACTATGATAGATGAGATGGAACAATTCATTCATGAGCTCAATCAGCTGCCTGACTCGGCCAGGGTTGGATTGCTGTTTGGCAGCCTGCTCGCCAGCCTCGCGCTCGAATCGCTTATCCCCAACATCGAATTCGGATATCGAAAGTTAAGTCACGTCGCGACCAACATGGTTTTTATACTGACCTCGGGCATCATATCCTTTAGCCTTGCATTCCTGGCATACGGAATCATAGATATCGCTCGCCTCGAATTTGGGCTCTTCTACATCATCAGTATTCCTTTATGGCTGCAGCTCGTTATCTCTCTGGTTCTACTCGACTTCTTTGGTCAGTATCTCGTCCATGTCTGCCTGCATCGATACAAGTGGCTGTGGAAACTTCACCTGGTGCACCACAGCGACACGACGGTCGATGCCAGCACAGGAACCCGCCACCACCCAGGCGATATTCTTGTCAGAGAGCTACTGATATTTAGCGTGATCGTGTGCGTCGGAATTCCAGCCGCTTTTTACGTTCTCTACAGGATTATTACGCCATTTTTTGCCTACTTCACCCATGCCAATATTCGCCTGCCAATAGACCTGGACCGGGTGCTCAGCTGGATCATCGTTACACCGCACATGCACAAGTTTCATCATCACTTCGAACGTCCATGGACCAACAGCAACTATGGCAACATTCTGTCCTGCTGGGATCGCATGTTTGGCACCTTTGTTTATGACAATCCGGATGATATCCATTATGGTCTGGATACCGTCGACGGACAGTACGACCTGAATCTTGCCTTTCAATTCAGCCTGCCCTTCAACAAAACAATAAAGACCGACTACTAACGTGTTCGCGCCCAAGAACGGCACACCGCGGTGGCTATTCCCTGCTAAACTAACAGCTTTTGAACTGACACTTTCATAAGCTCACTCCGTTTGTAATCAGTATTGAGGTTTTCGGACGGGAACTAATCAGGGGGAAAATTTGGATTCTCAATTTTCAGCCGCCGATGAAGCATTTCGAGGTGAAGTCAGGTTATTCCTCAATGAAAATCTTAGCGAGGAGCTACGTGAAGCCGGTCGCAAAAAAACCAGCATTTGGCAGGAAAAGAGCTCGGCTATGGCCTGGCAGAAATTGTTGTTCGACAAAGGCTGGGCAGCGCCCGAATGGCCGGCAGAATACGGCGGGACAGACTGGTCGCTGACGCAGAGATATATATTTTCCCAGGAGTGCGCCCGCGCAGAAACACCGGGTATATCTCCTATGGGATTGAAGATGTGCGGACCTATGCTAATAGGCTACGGAACCAAAGAGCAAAAGGACTATTACCTGCCAAGGATCCTGTCCGGTGAACATATCTGGTGCCAGGGATATTCGGAGCCTGGCGCAGGGTCCGACCTTGCATCATTGAGAACCTTTGCTGCCCGTGATGGGGACGACTACATCGTTAACGGTACAAAAATATGGACCAGCTTGGCACAACACTCCAACATGATGTTCGCACTGGTCAGAACGTCAACCGAAGGCAAGGTTCAGCAGGGTATTTCGTTCCTGTTGATCGATATGGACACGCCGGGGATAAAAATCGAACCTATCATCAACCTTGAAGGATCACACGAACTTAACCAGGTCTTCTTTGATGATGTGCGAGTCCCCAGGGCAAACCGGGTCGGTAAGGAAAACGATGGCTGGTCTGTTGCAAAGTATCTGCTGGAGTTCGAGCGATTTTCAATTTCATCAATAGAGCTCCGTCGGCTCATTAACCGCACGCGACGTTTGGCTAATGAAACCGGCACTACAGGGAATTCACTGTCTGGCGACCCGGCGTTCCTCGGAAAACTGGCACAGCTGGAGATCAATGCGCTTGCCATGGAGACATCAGAACAAAGAGTGCTGGCCAGCCTTAGTGCCGGTAATCGACCGGGCTCAGTTTCTTCCGTATTAAATGCCATTAGTGCAGAAACACTACAAAAAGCCGATGAACTAGCCATTGAAGTCGCAGCCTACTACGGGCTCCCCTATCAGCCAGCGGCACTTGAAGTCGGCGGCCCATCACCTATTGGTTCCACAATCACGCTACCCCTGATGCCAACCTATATGAACAACAGGATGCGAACCATTGCAGGTGGATCAGCCGAGGTCCAACGCAATATTGTGGCCAAGGCTATCCTGCAACTATAACCCGAAATCGCTTGATGAAAAATAAGTGCTACCAGAAAAACGAAGGGGCGACCAGCAAACGGACTGCCTCTATAGCGTCATCATCAGAAACCCTGTCAGAGCGGCATTGTTCGGTGCGAGCGACGGACTAACCAGCGACTTCATCTCAAGAATTGCTTTTCGGTAGCCCTCATAAAATTCCCAGCTGGGCCTCGGCTTGTAGTCCAGATCCAGCTCCAGCTTCTGCACAATGTTCTTGGCGGTCGTCGGCTTCACAAAAACTTCTTTCTGCGGCCGGTAGTAAACCAGGCCAATTGTCACCAGGCTCCATTTGGCCATCTTCCTTTCTGCAAGGAACTCAACCACCTCGGTCAAACCTTTTTTTTGGTTGCCATGAAAGAGTTTCTTGTACGACGCGACCAGTCTTACTCGATCATCCGAGTTCAGGTCATTCACCATATCCCTGAATTTTGGCTTCTCGAACAGCGACACCATCGACGATCGCGAAACCAGCTTAACCATGTTCTCCAGCAACGCGTTGGGTTTATCGAATTCCTTTTTCGCGAGGACTTTTTTGGCGAAGACGGTCATCTTGTCCACCCGATGGCGCTTTCCAACTTTTTCAAGCCCGGCGTCTGCAAACCCGTCAGGGTAAGACTGCAGAAAATGTGCCTCGGCGATCTTCAGCTTATTGATGTTCAAGAAACAGTGCCCATACCCCGGATCATCGCAGACCCTACTTCGCAGGGTGTACAAGACGCCCCGACGGATGCTGAATGATGCAGAAATGCAGACTCACCGGGTTCCCTGACTTTTCGTCTAAGCTCGGAGTCTGTTTCGAGCAACCTAATAAATCTTTCACCATTGTCGACACTCATTACTATCCCCCGTTTTGTGATAAACCCATCCTATACTGCTGACTACTGTTAGCCCATGGAACCATCAACCGATAAGCGAGATCCTATGAGCGTTACTCGGAATCTGTTCGACGACTGGAATCAGCAGCATGAGGGATGGGATGGTGCTAGTGACCTGATTCGCGAAGCGGGCCAGGGAACACCCCCTACCCAGACACCGCCTATTGCGGCGCCGCAAACACCATCAACAAGTTCCCCGGCTCATGGTTGTACAAGCCATAACCAGAGTTTATAACCACATGACCATCCACAATTGCTGGACCTGCACCACTCATACTACCGCCATACCCGGTAACACCGTTGACTCCGACTCGTTCAGGTCGGGTATCGAACTGCCACAATAGTTCTCCGTTTTCCGAAGCATACGCCCTGACAAATCCATCCAGGTGGCCTGCAAATACCGCACCGGGAATAGAAGTCACGGGCGAGCTGATACCGGGGTCGCAGAATTCATCTTCGTCATAACACACATTTGACTGGACATTACTCCAGAGCAGTTTGCCGGTATTCGCATCGATACTATGAATTCCGGGACGAGCCTGCTCAGGATCAAGGTAATCACCGTTACGGGTATTGTTCATATCGTTGATCGGCACATACAGCTGGGTATCCGCGGCAGACATCCCAAAGTGAATGCCTCCCTGTATGCTGCCCCGTCCTACATCAGTCGTCCAACGCACCTCAGCTTTGTTGTCAGGGTCAAGAGCATACACGGTGCCATTCTTATGACCGGCAAGCAGGATATCTTTATCTCGATCGAGCTCAACGATAAGAATACTGGAACCATGATCAAAATCTGGCCCATCTTCCGGCGGACAGTTCGGGTTATTAGCCATCATGCAGGCTACATTCCAGGCATCGCCACTGGTGGATTGACGAGTCCACACTCGAGCACCGGTCGCCATATCAATCGCAAGAACTGCATCTGAATTTCCATCAGGGGGTGAAGAATAGTTTTCTCCCGTCCCTACATAGATCAGTCCACGCTTACGATCCACAGTAGGGCTGCTCCAGACCGGCGCGCCGGATGGCGCCAACACCCTTGTTCCAACACTCGTTCTGCTAACCTCTGAAGGCTCTCCTTCAATTGTATAGTGGCGCCACAGGACACTACCATTGGTCCCGTCTATCGCCAGGACACTCCCCCGGAATGTACAACATTCATATTCCGGATCAGCCGCAGGAATAACTTCCAGAGACGACACTGGAACAAACAACGTGCCCTCGTGAAAAGCCGGGGTTGCCGTCAACGTCGCACTGGGATGCTCATCCGCCTTAAAAGACCAGACGAGTTCCCCGGTCAGGGCATTAACCGCATAGAAACGCGCAATGATGTCTCCGAAATAGGCGAGCGGCGGATTGTCTTTTGAAATTGGCGCCTCTGATAGCGATAACACAATGCCAGTCCGGACTTCCGCTGCAGCGCTAAACGTCCACCTGGCGCAACCTGTTTCCAGGTCAAGCGCATAGACACGGCCTTCCTGCGAACCGACAAAGACAGTGCCCATGGCTACCGTAGGTTGCGATCTGGCCCGAAACGCATGAGGAAAAGCAAATGCCCATTTCAATTCAAGGTGCGGGATTTCAGAAACCGTTAACCCCGCTACCGTCGAAGGGGAATATCTATTGGTATCGTGCCCCCAGTTTACGGCCTGAGCCGGGGAAGAAAGATCAAAATCACCGTCAGTACACATAGGTGGCTCAATCACCTTCAGGGCCGCGCCACCAGCAAGCTTTGTTCGAGTGAGATACTCTGTAATCAGTATCTTGTCCTCATCAGTCAATGCCTCGGCCTGGACACTCATCACACCGTCGTTCATTGCTTGATAAACGACAGATGCATCCATCATTTCAAGCCATGAAAAGTGCGGGGCCCTTGAAACAGTACCATCGTGACAACCGCTGCAGCTCTCTTCATATAACCCCTTGCCGGGATGAGTCGACCGGTCGAAGTCAGATGCACCGGTTTGCATATCGTCAGTCGAGGTCAGCAATTCAGGTTCCGTTGGCACAATCACAAGGTCGCCTTCAGTATCAGTCTGCTCACATCCTGCGATCAGGAAACTGAGTAAAACAAGAAACGTTGCTCGAATTGCCATCCTAAACTCCATTACTGTAATTTTATTATCAGGATTCTATAGCGACAATACTGACGAGGTACGAAATATCTTTCAACCTTACTGTCCCCATACTCGCCAGGTGAGTAGGTTTGTACAAAAAACTCAGCTACAGTAAGACCACTCCTGATACAGACCCTGTTCTTGAAAGCATTTGATGCCATCATTATCGGCGCAGGCGTGATTGGATGCTCCATATCACTGGCCCTTGCCCGCCGCGGAATAAAAGCGCTGAACGTAGATGCCCTGCCGTCCGCTGGTTATGGTTCTACCAGCCACTCTTCAGCAATCGTCCGACCGTTCTATTCGCACGAAACTTCCTGCGCCCTTGCACACGAGGCGCGACATCGCTGGTTAGGATGGCGCGAATTTCTTGACTACGCACCCGGACCCATTGCCCGTTATGTTGAAACAGGTGGCCTGGTCCTGATCCGGGATGGAACAGATCATCAGTACGAGAACAACCTCGCTATGCTGGACAAGGTCGGCGTTGAATTCCAGAGACTCTCACCACAGGAAATCGAAAAAAAATATCCAGGAATCAGTCTACGGGCCTACGGCCCGCCCAGACGCCAGCATGAAGAGGGCTTCGGCGAACCCGTTGCTGGTGAAATCACAGGTGGCATTTTTATACCCGCTTCAGGTTACGTATCTGATCCACAACTCGCTGCCAGCAACTTGCAGGTCGCAGCAGAACACGAAGGAAGCACTTTTAGTTTTAACGTTCGCGTAACAGACATTCTACGCGAAGGCGGAGCCATCTCAGGCGTCCAGCTTGATGATGGCGATATCATCTGCGCACCGACGGTCGTTAACGCCGCAGGGCCGCACTCTTCTGTCATCAACGACCTGGCAGGCATCACAAGCAGCCTGAATATAAGAACCAAACCTCATCGCCATGAGGTGGCTTATCTAAAAGCACCTCCCGGTTATCGGCAAAATGCCGGGTTCATTGTCGATCTCGATGCGGGTGTTTACCAGAGACCCGATAGCGCAGACATGCTGATCGGTTCAGCGGATCCAGACTGCGATCCGCCAGAAATTGTGGATCCCGATGACTACAACGACCAGCTCACAGCCCAATGGACCGCACAGGCAGTTCGCGCAGCCCAGCGCTGGCCCGAACTGGGCATCGAGAACAACGCCCGGGGAACGGTCGGTTTGTACGACGTCTCAGACGACTGGATTCCCATCTACGATCGAACCGATTTACCCGGCTTTTACCTGGCTATTGGCACCAGCGGTAACCAGTTCAAGAACGCCCCGGTTGTTGGTGACCTAATGGCTGCCATCATCGAAAATAGGGATCATGATTCAGCGCCATCATTACTGAACCTGAAGAGCCTCAAGCGCTCCATCAACCTCTCTTTCTATTCCAGAAACCGGGATATTCAGGAAACAGCATCGGTTATGGCATAGGCAATGCAATTCCCTCAGAAGGAAGTACACAATAAACAGTATCTATTCGCCTTAATCATAGCCGGTACAATTCTGGGACTCGCGGGAACTGACCTGGTCTTACCGGCCGTACCCACGCTTCCAGAATATATCAAAGGCACCCTCAGTCAGGCCCAACTTGTGCTTGCGGCATTTACCGGGGGCACCGCCATCGGACTCCTGGTTTTTGGTGAACTGGGCGCACGGTACGATAAAAAGTCGTTATTACTCGGCACCCTTGCCGCCTACTCAATCACATCTTTCCTATGCTCATTCAGCGGGACGATTCTTGAACTTGTGGGCTACCGGGTAGTACAGGGATTCTTCGCCGCAGCCCCTGCCGTGTTTGCTCCCGGCATAATCCGCCTGCTGTTTGACGACCGAAGCGCGTTACGCGCGCTGGGTTTAATGGGGAGCATTGAATCGGTAGTTCCTGCTCTCGCACCGGTTGCTGGTACGTTGTTACTACACTACACGGATTGGCGCGCTTCCTTTTTTATTACAGCGGGGCTTGCCTTTTTACTGTCCATCATCTGGTTATTTACAGCCGCTCTTCCAACGGGCTCTGCAGTGCAACAAGACAAGGTTTCCAGATCAAGCTATTTGGCATTGTTGCGATCCGGCCCTTTTTTACGCTACGCGCTAAGCCAGGCATTCACCCTTGGCGGTCTGTTGATCTTCGTCTTCGGTGCTCCCACAGTTATCACAATCGGTATGAACGGTAGCTTGGGCGATTTCGTGATAATGCAAGTCATCGGCATTACATTATTTATCATCGCCTCCAATACCGTGCATTCCCTGGTGGAACGGTTTGGCCCCGAGTGGACTATCTGGTTTGGTTCCGGCCTGGCAGCCACAGGGAGTGTCGCAATCCTGATTTACGCATTAGTCACCCCGAACCGGGAGCCTGCCATGCTCTGGATTCTGTTTGCATTTGTTAACCTGGGGCTAGGGGTCCGCGGTCCACCGGGCTTCTACCAGGCCATTATCGCTTCCGGAGACAACGACGCCAGAGGCGCTGCACTGGTGATCCTGCTGGTATTCGCTACGACGTCTATTGGTACAGCATTACTTGCACCATTTATTACCCTGGGACTTCTGCCATTGGCAGCGACCGCGGCAGCAGTTAGCGTTAGCGCTCTTGTAGTGCTCTTTTTCTTTCCACCTATGATTGCAACGAAGGATCTATGAGGTGTTAATTTGTCCCGACGATCGATAGGCTTGTCGCGTACTTCCCTATACTTTCGTTTCAGCGCTTCCTTGTCTATTTGATCTGCGCTGTTGTCCACGGCTTCAGACATACCCCGTCATTCCAAAATACTTTCATACTCGTTTTCGTTTACGAAATATTTTTTCTGACCGCGGGTAGAACATGATTAGCAATATACTCAATCCTCCTGCTGCCATGTTCCACCGATTCACCGGGGAACTGCGCCCAGAAGTGAATATCCTTTATGCCAGGGTGCCCTAGCAGCAGTGTAGTTAATGCTTCAATCGCTCCCGCACCGTCCATGAGTTCATAAAGCCCGCCTGCAATGGCGCTTTCCGAATTCTCAAATAACGGCGTTTCAGCTGGCGGCCCGAAAGCGCCCCAACTGATATACTCATTTGTCTGGTAGAGAACATTGCCGCCGACTTCTACAGCCTCCTTTTCGGGATCATCTGCAATGATCCCCCAATGCCCCGCATAGATAGCCGCATCCCTGCCGGCCCTTTTCGCGGCACTGGTGTATTCCTCGAGTCCGATACCCCCCGTGGAAAGAAATCCGTCGCCCAGTCGTGCTGCTCTGTCAATGGCAGGTTCCGCCATGCCACCCATCAGCAACCTTGGAATAGACTCCGGGGTCGGACTGACCTTGATACCCTCTATGTCATATCGCTTTCCGTGATGCGAAATCGGCTCACCCGACCAAGCCTGTCGAATGATAGAAACACCTTCTTCCATCAGGCTGGGCCTGTGACTAATCTTCCGCCCGAAATAGTCGAACTCCAGTTGTCGGTATCCAAGGCCCACGCCAAGATCGAACCGGCCACCTGTCAGAATGGCAAGCGCTGCAGCGTCCTCAGCCAACCGCACCGGGTCCGCCAGAGGTAACAACATCAAATTAGTACCAATCCGCATTCTACTGGTTCGCTCGCCAATAGCGGCGGCGACGACCAGCGGCGATGGGCAATAGCCATCCTGGACAAAATGATGTTCAGTCAGCCAAACTGAATCGAACCCGATGGTCTCTGCCCACGCAATCTGGTCGAGTGAATCACGATAGAGCTTCTCGAAGCTCACCTGATGGCCTGGATTTCGGAAGTCGTACCACAAACCGAAATTAATGGAACGCGTCATAGTAAATCTCAAAATAATTTAAAGCCCTAGCCTAATGCCACAGTACCTCCAGACGCAAATAGAATTCCCGATTTACCTGCACTGGAAATCGGCGTATTTTGAAGGTAACGAATTGTGAGAATCCGATGATGCGTATTTTAATCCCAATATTACTGCTTTGTTTAAGTTCACCAATACTAGCCATCGACTCACCTGAAGCGATGAGCCGGGCGGAATATGATCAGTTGATGCAGGACATCTCTAATTGGGGTCGCTGGGGTGCAGACGATGAACTGGGTACCCTGAACCTCATCACAGAAAAGACCCGCAAATCGGCGGCGAAGCTTGTTCGCGAGGGTATTACAGTTTCATTGGCACTGGACTTAAACACGGTGTCGGACCCATTGAATGCAAATCCATTCAAACATGAAGTCTATGTTGCAGAGTTCAGCGGTCACCAGATCGCCGGCGATCGATATGCGGTGGATTATCACGGGTTTGCACATTCACATATGGACGGCCTGCCCCATTTCGCGCATAAGGGGTACTTCTACAACGGCGTTCCTTATTCCGCCGCTAAACCCAATGGCACCGACAAGCTTGGCATCCACAATGCCGGTGTTAATGGCGTTTTTACTCGCGGTGTCCTGGTAGATATGCCAGCGTTCCTCGGGGTCGACTTTCTTGAACCCGGCATGGCTATTACAGCAGACGACCTGAAGGCATGGGAGAAGAAAAATCGGGTAAAAATACGCAGCGGTGATGTTCTGCTCATTCGTACGGGCCGTTGGGCCAAGGTAGACAAGGATGGTCAATGGAACTTCCTGGAAAAAGCCGCCGGCGCTCACGCGTCACTGGCCGCCTTCCTAAAGAAGCGGGATGTTGCAATGATTGGCAGTGATGGTGTTAACGATGTCATGCCCTCAGGTGTTGAGGGTTTGGCCAATCCATTACATGAACTCGTGCTGGTTGGGCTTGGCATGCCTCTCCTCGACAACCTTGACCTTGAAACACTGGCACAGGTGGCCAAGGCACAAAAACGGGTCACCTTTCTTTATGTCGGCGCCCCGTTAAGAGTCTCCGGCGGAACCGGGTCACCCCTAAACCCACTCGCCGTGTTCTAACCGTGTCAAACGAGCAGATGCCCAGACAACCAACAGGAAGTTCGACATGTGGGCTTGGGAAATCTTGTTTGCAAGACTATCAAGCCTCCGGACAGCACCCGGCAAAAACGACTACAAACACCGAACCGGTATGTGGGTACGGGCACTAGAAGCGATCTATATGTCGTTTGACAATACCGGTTCCCGAACGTGGTATTGACGGTCGATAAACCGCAGGCAGGCCTAGCGAGTGGCCCGTCTATTGGCCAACTGCTTCAAGAATCATATCGCTGGCCTTCTCTGCAATCATAATAACTGGTGCATTCGTATTACCACCCACCAGCGTTGGCATAATGGACGCATCAACGACCCTTAACCCCTTTAACCCATTGACCCGCAACTGGTCATCAACGACCGACATTTCATCAATACCCATCTTGCAGGTTCCGACCGGGTGATAGATGGTTTCAGCATATTCCCTGACAAACTCTGCAATCGATTCGTCAGTCTCGCGCCCTCGTGAGCTTGAATGTTCTTCGCCAATGATTGAACTTAACGCTTTCATTCCAAAAATACGCCTCGCCACTTTGACACCCTGAACCATCACTTCCAGATCACCAGGTGCACTCAGGTATCCGGCTTCTATTTTTGGATCCGACAAAGGGTCCGCATTCTCTAGCAGGATTCTGCCACGACTGGCAGGCCGCAACTGACAGACGTGCATACAAATGCCAGATTGATCGTCCCGTTTACGCCCGTGATCAAACATAAAAGTCGGAATGAAATGCAACTGCAGGTCCGGAAGGTCAATATCTGGTCGGCTCTTCACAAACCCCGCGGCTTCCATAGCGTTCTCGGTTCCTGGTCCGTCACCCAGAATCAGATAGCGGAGCCCCGCATAAGCCACGTTGTACCACTTCGAGAATTTCTGCAGTGTCGCTGACTCTTCAGCATGGAATTGCACAACGACATCCAGATGATCTTGCAAATTCTCTCCTACGCCCGGGAGGTCGTGCAGGCAATCTATCCCATGGGATTCAAGCTCCTCGGCGTTTCCGATACCAGAAAGCTTCAACAGCTGAGGCGACTGAACTGCGCCCGCACACAACAACACTTCTCTTGAAGCATTTGCTTTCTTCACTTCACCTTTATGAAGGTACTCAACCCCCGTTGCGCGACCATCTTTAACAACGATTCTAGTTAGGCGCGCAGCCGTCGCTATTGTCAGGTTACTCCGCGCCATGATAGGAGTCAGATATCCCCGGGCAGCACTGCAACGTTTATTGCCGATCTTGGTAAGCTGTATTGGTCCCACGCCTTCCTGCTCTGCACCATTGAAATCAGGATTGAACGGATAACCCGCTTCAACCCCAGCATCAATGAACTTCCTGTGTATGGACATCTTGCTGTTGCCATCCTTCACATTCAGAGGACCACCTACACCATGATAATCATCTTCCCCCCGCTCCTGGTTCATGGACTTCTTGAAATAGGGCAACACATCCTCATATCCCCACCCCATGTTTCCCTGTTGCCGCCAGCTATCGTAGTCAGAGGCATGCCCACGGATGTAAACCATGCCATTGATGGAGCTTGAACCACCCAGGCCCTTGCCCCTGGGCCAGAACAATTCACGATTATTCAATTCAGGCTCACTCGCCGTATTGAATTGCCAGTTGTACTTGGTGCCAGCGATGACAACTCCCACGCCATTGGGCATGTGGATTAGCGGGCTGGTATCTTTGTCACCCGCCTCTAACAGAAGCACTTTGTGCTCGCCATCTGCTGTCAATCGATTAGCCAGCACACATCCTGCAGAACCTGCACCCACAACAATAAAGTCATAATTCATTTAGCAAACTCTCTTTAAGGAACCTCTAGTACATGTTCATTTAACGTTTAGAAAGCACCCCTGATAATAGGCATACCCTCCACCGCAACCCGGCGTTGCGCCTACTGCCATAGTATGCAGGAGCAGGACAACAGCACCCTTCTCAGTAACAACAACACTCTACTCTCACCAAAGGGGTCGGAAAATCCGTAGCACCGTGGAACACCTGTCCACCGAATACGCCAGGAAGACCTTGCTGATGATTAGAAAGACCCGGAGACAACCTGATTCCTTACCCGTTTACCCAAGAGAAACTGGTTCAAATTGTGTGTAAACAGCGCGTCAAACAATTCTTCGGTTCTTGAACCCCGGTGGGACGAATGTGGGGTCATCTGCACCCGGTCATGTTCCCAGAAAATTGAATCATCAGGCAGAGGTTCATTCTGGAAAACATCCATTATTGCGTAATCCAGTTTGCCGTCATCCAGTGCTACCAACAACGCGTCCTCATCAACGAGTAGCCCCCTGCCAATATTGACTAACACTGCATCAGACTTCATTCGAGAGAGAAAGTCAGCATTCACAACCTGACTCGTCTGGTCATTTAACGGGCACGACAACACCACGACATCAGCTTCCGGAACATGCTGATTGACATCTTCCAGTGATACCAGGTGATCGGCGTACTCATGCGGGGTCAGGTCTCTTTTCACGCCAGTGACTTCCGCACCAAAGCCCTTAACCTGCTTCGCGACTATCTGGCCAATATTGCCGTAGCCAACGATCAACCATTGCGACCCCAGTATTTGCTTAAAAAAGTTCTCTCGCCACTGATGGGCCAATTGCCGTTCCCTGCGAACATCAAATCGATGCCACCGGTTAAGAACCGAAGCAACCACAAACTCGGCGATCGAAGCAGACTGCGCGTCACTGTTACAAAACACATCGGTCTTAGCCACGATAGTTTGGAACACCGGGTCATTAAGCCCGGCAGCCGACGTTTGAACGAACCTGAATGCATCAACCTGATCTATCAGGCGGGTGATCAATTCCGCCTGACCGGTCATAAAGAGAGCCATGTCCAACCGAGCCATGTCGATACACAGATCAGGTTCTTCAACATCTTCACCATCTCTCTTGATCTCGCCTGCTTCATTGATCGTCACATATCTAATGTCCGGAAACAGCATTGATTCCAATTCCATCTGCCGATACGTTGATTCAGCTAGCAGCAACTCATGCATAATATTTCTTCAATAGTCTATTGCTTAAGAAACGACAGTCTAAAGCGACGAAGACAAAGCGCTATAGCCAGCGCTATAAAATTGCCTGGTACTTTGCGCCGACACCGCTATAAACTGGGCGCCACTATGTAACCTCCCGCGCCTCTCAACTGGATAGAAGCATGATCAAATATCTTCGCTACGCAGGTCTTGCTGTCGTATTCGTTTGGTTCTTCGGTGGTGGTGTCACGCACTTCACCAATACCGATTTTTTTGTCGCTATTGTTCCGCCCTGGTGGCCCTGGCCACTGTTCGCTGTTTACGCCAGCGGCGTATTTGAGGTTCTGCTGGCAATCCTGATTCTCTGGCCAAAGGCTCGCCCGCTAGCCGGGTGGGGCATAATCGCGCTGACACTGGCCGTCACACCAGCCAATGTACACATGTGGCTGCACCCGGAACAGTTCCCTGATGTATCAGAAACCGCTTTATCTGTCAGACTTGTTATCCAGGTGTTCCTGGTGGCACTAATATGGTGGTCGACGAGGCTGCCGCCGGCAGAAACGGCTGAACAGGCCTCTGCCTGAGAGTTTGCTAAAAAATAGGCTCATCACCAACAATAGCCGGCGCACTATAATGCGCCGACATACTCTGCCGTAGGCCATAAAACTTTTCGTACCTGATTATTTCTGGCCTTCTTTGGGTCAAGCTAACCGTTTACCACAAGTCGTACTTTTGAACTTCTGCTCGGCCCACAACCATGTGATGCACCTCATCCGGACCATCTGCAAACCTGAGATGGCGCATGTCTGTATACATCGCCGCCAGAGGCGTCCATTGGGATATACCAGCAGCACCGTGCATCTGAATCGCCTGGTCAATAATCAGGCAAACCTTCTCTGGCACCATCGCTTTAACCGCGCTGACATAAACTCTGGCTTCCTTGTTGCCAAGCACATCCATCGCCTTCGCGGCCTGCAGAACCGACAGCTTCATGCCGTTAATTTCGATGCGGGCCCGCGCAATCACTTCAAGGTTCTTGCCCAGCTTGGCGATCGGCTTTCCAAACGCCTCGCGGGTAGCAGAACGCTTCACCATCAACTCCAACGCCTTCTCAGCTTTACCGATTGATCTCATACAGTGATGGATTCTTCCAGGACCAAGACGGACCTGAGATATTTCAAAGCCCCTGCCCTCGCCTAACAGAATATTATCTTTTGGCACTCGGACATTATTAAATTTCATGTGCATATGGCCGCGGGGTGCATGGTCGTGACCGAACACATGCATTGCGCCAAGAATCTCAACTCCCGGTGTATCTATTGGAACCAGAATCTGTGACTGCTGCCTGGAGGGAGGCGCATCCGGGTCCGTCTTAACCATCGTAATCATAATCTTGCACCGGGGGTCACCTGCACCCGAGATATAGAATTTTTCACCATTAATCACCCACTCGTCACCTTCGAGCACGGCGCTGGTTGAAATATTTTTTGCGTCAGAAGAGGGTATCCCAGGTTCAGTCATCGCGTAGGCTGAACGAATATCCCCATTTAGGAGTGGTTTCAACCACTGCTCCTTTTGCGCTTCGGTCCCTACTCGCTCAAGCACTTCCATATTCCCTGTATCGGGCGCACTGCAGTTTAGCGTTTCGGATGCCAGGGCGTACTTACCAAGCTCTGTTGCAATATACGCATAGTCCAGGTTAGTCAGTCCGTCCCCGATCTCGGAATCAGGCAGGAAAAAATTCCATAACCCGGATTCCTTTGCCTTGTTTTTCGCTCCTTCCAGCAACTCGAGCTGCCTTGGATGCCAGCTCCACCTGTCCTCTTTCTCTTTATCCAGCGCAACAAATTCTTCAGTGATCGGCTCAACATTATCCGCAATATGTTTCTTCACCGCGTCCATTAGCGGTTGCGCCTGTTCAGACATGGCAAGGTTGAATAGGTCGGCTTCTAAATCAGGCATCGTAATCTCCTTTAGGTACTCATTAGTTGAATCAAGATTTCAGGTTATCGAGACTATCACCCTCAAAGAACGGGGGAAAGTGAACGTGCGAAAGTAACCGCTTTAGACCTCCTCCCCCTGCTCCCTCGCTCGCGCAAGACGGGTACTTTCATCCTTTGGCAGGTGCCGCCAGGCCAGGATCAAGAGGAAAAAAGTCGCTACAAAAATCAATAAGCCAGTGGCTATCGCGGTTTGCAGGGATTCCCCCCTGTCCATGCCACCCGCCCTGTAAACGTCAGATAACTGACCCATGAAATAGGGGCCCATGGCGAGCCCGATCATCGTGTTGACCAGTAAAAAGAAAGCGCCGGCGACGGCACGCATACGCGGCACCACCAGGTCTGCAGCTGTCGAGGGTGGTATTCCAGGCCAGGAAGCACTAAAAATATGGTGCGCAAAGTTCAGTATGAACGCGGTCATCAAGCTTTCCGTATAGATCATCCAGAGGACCAGTGGAGCAGTACCAAAAATGGCAATAAAGCCAATAATCAGTCGACCCGCGGGATGCTTTCTTTTCGCCCAATCGGCAGTCACACCACCCATCGTCACCCCAATCAAGCCACCGGCCGCACTACCGAGCCCTATGTACATACCAACCTCGCCCGGAGAGGTGTCATGCAAACGCAGCAATAGAGGTGCCGTCCAATAACCTACGCCATAGGTCACAAAGGCAATCGAGGGAAAGGCCATCATCGTGTAAACCATTGCCTTCGACTTGAAAATCATGTGAAAAGTAGCCGTATCCCGCGCTTGAATGGATTGAGCCCAGGAAAAGGTGACGTAAACCCCGATACCCAGCGCGATCCACTGGGAAGGATTGTCCGTTAGCCAGGACAGGAAAATCGCAATTACAATAATGACAGCGGCCGCCGCAAAATTGAGGGGTAGGGAAGCACCATCGCGTTTCAACCCCATCAGATTAAAAAACGGCAACATTGAAGCAAACTCTTCTTTAAGGACCGAGAAAGGTGCCGGGTGTTCTTTCGTTACCAGCCCCTCACTGATTCCTCGTATCGGCTCTTTTAACGTACGCACCCAAATCGCCATCAGAACACCCGGGATGCCCACCGCAAGAAAGGCCGCCTGCCAACCTTTCAAATTAAGCGGCGAGGTGCCAGGATCAGGATAGGCGCCATTCCAGGTTTCCATAATAAAGCCTCCCAGAAAAAGCCCTATCCCACCGCCGATGTAAACGCCGGATGAATAGATTGCAAGCACGGTCGCCCTAAGACGGGGATGGTAGTAATCGGACAACATTGAATACGCGGCGGGGGACGCGCTTGCTTCACCAATGCCAACGCCAATCCTGAACACAGCCAACATCGGAAACGATCTCGCAAACCCCGACATTGCTGTCATAACGCTCCAGACCAACAAACCCGCTGAGATCAGGCTCCGCCGCACCCAAACATCCGCGAACCGGGCAAGAGGTATTCCGAACACCGCATAGAAAACAGCAAATACTGTTCCATACAGAAACCCCATTTGCGCGTCCGTCACGCCGAGGTCTGCCTGGATATCCTGGGACAGGATGGAGAGAATATTCCGATCAATGAAATTGAAAATGTAGACGATCACCAGCACAAACAGGACGTAGTGCGAATACCAGCTACCGGGCTTGTTGTTTTTGTTCTCTGTACTGTCTGACATAACCTCTCCTGATCGCGAAGCATACTACTTGCCAGTTGAACAAAGCACTGTTCCCCTGGCGGGTCTATTACGGCACACTCCATTTTTCCCTATTCGCTTTTCCCGGAGTTTCTCAGGTGCCAATAGATCATTCTTCCTACGAAATCGATGTCATGATTTCGGCAAAGTCAATTGCTGCAAAAGTAGAATCTCTCGCAAAAGAAATTACTGCTTTTTATGCTGGAACAGACAAGCTTGTGGTGGTTGGCCTGCTACGCGGTTCTTTTGTGTTTATTGCCGACCTTGTGCGAGAACTCAATATGCCAGCGGAGGTAGACTTCCTTGAGGTTTCATCTTACGGAGATTCAATGAAATCGTCACGCGAGGTCAGGATCATGAAAGACCTTCGCGGCGAAATTGAAGGTAGAGACGTGTTGGTCGTTGAAGATATTATCGATACAGGCCACACGATGGCCCACGTCATGACATTACTTCAATCACGGGGACCAAAACGGCTGGAAATAGCAACGCTGCTGGATAAACCATCGAGAAGGGAGGTTGAGATAAAAGCACGCTGGGTCGGTTTCGAGATTCCAGATGAATTTGTCGTCGGGTATGGCATTGATTATGCCCAGCGAAACAGGAACCTGCCGTACATAGGCAAAGTGAGGCAGTTGGAATAGCATTGTTGCTTTAAAGACAAGACTAATAGTGAAAATCTTATCTTTTCCTAGACAGCGTTAGCGACTACCATGCCCGTCCTCGAAACAAAATGCGGTATTAAAGGTGTGGTGGAAAATTGTTGCAGGCTTGCTAATAGTCATCGCCATCGGGTTTTTCGCGCTCATCAAATCCGTCGGTGTCACTCCCGGCATCATAGTACATTCGTTACTGGGTGATGGTGGGGATACACCCTCGCAAGAAATTGTACATTCACGTCTACAGGTGCCCGACGGATTCTCAGTAGGGCTCTATGCACCCAATGTCGTCAATGCACGGGTCATCATGTTCACCAGATCAGGCGATCTGCTTGTAGCCCAACCCCGGGAGTCAAAAGTCTCGATACTGGCGAGAGATTCAAATGTGGACGGCAAGGCAGACGGACAGCGCGTCCTGCTGGACAATCTCTACCGGCCCACGAGCATCGACTTTTTTGAGGACTATCTGTACATCAGCGAATCCAATGCAGTCGGTCGCATCAAATTTGACCATGAATCCGGTGAAACTATCGGCGAGTACGAGCGGATCATTACAGGACTAGGAGACGAGGGTAATCACTGGACCAAGACCATCCGGTTTGGCCCTGACGGTCTCCTGTACCTATCTTCCGGCTCTACCTGCAATGTCTGTGACGAAATCGACGACCAGCGCGCCTCCATCACCCGCTACAATCCTGATGGATCCGGTGAAGTGAGGTTTGCCACGGGACTTCGGAACTCGGTTGGATTCGATTGGGCACCTTTCGACAACCAGATATACGCCACAGACAATGGCAGGGACCTTCTCGGTGACGACTATCCCCCCTGCGAGCTTAATAAGATTGAACTGGGCAAGTTCTACGGCTGGCCAAATGTTAACGGATTCGGTGATCTTGATCCGGATTTCGGTGACGAATCCAAATTGATTGAAGCCACCTCACCCGCCCACGGGTTCAGGCCTCACAACGCACCACTTGGAATACGATTTATCGACCTGGCTGCCTTTCCCGACGAGTATCGCCAAAGTGCACTCGCTGCACTTCACGGCAGCTGGAACAGGTCCAGCCACGACGGGTATAAGGTGGTATCACTGCATCGCAACTCTGATGGCAGCTTCGAAGAAAAAGATTTCCTGGCCGGTTTCGAGAAAGATGGGAATATCATTGGCAGACCGGCGGATGTCACCGGCGGCCCCGACGACTGCGCCTACATTTCGGACGATTACGGGATGGCAATTTATCGCGTCTGCTACGGTATTGAACAGGAGGAGATAGCCTCCACCTCTGCGCCCGTGATTCAAGAAACCGGTCTCGAAGGCTTTGATAAGGCGACACTCCTGAAACTTCAAGCCTACGGTGAACAACTGTTCAGGACTCGGGGATGCCTCGCCTGTCATGTGGTGACAACTGGTGATGCTCCATTCGGGTTACGGCCCCTCAAAGCGATCAACAAAAGGCACACATTGGATTCACTATCGGCATTTTATAAGGCCCCAACGTCACCCATGCCGCCTGTACATCTGAATGAAGAGGATCAGCTCGCGCTGTCAGCTTACCTTCTGGGAATCGAGTAGTACTACGATTCGAAAAAAACTGCCAGGTCCTTGCTCATCGGCGAATTAGCAGTGACGTCGATTCAACAGCAGCATTCAGCTCACTCTCTCCTATTCGAGCGGGTTGTGACGGCAACAACCCAAAACTAATGGTGCTCATTTCGCCCCGTTGCAGAAGCTCTGTCTCACCAAACTGGTTTTTAACCTTGATAGGACCTGAGCCTAACTGCACCACGGTCAGCCCGCCCGCATCAACAGCATGCTCGACCAGCAAATCCGCGTTACCTGACAGGGTAGTCGCGTAAGCTGTGTCGATCTCCATACTTGATCCGGCGCGCCTGAACGATTTACCGGTCGTAATCCTGTACTGACCGCCACTGGATGTCAGCCTCAGCCTTCCCGGTCTCGCTCGACCAGAATATTCCTGAATAGTCAGCTCAGAACCTCGCCCGATGCGCACGATCGTTCCACCGCGCAGCTTAACCTCCACCTTGTCAGACAAACCCGTGATAACACTATCGTGTATTTCAATGTTGGAGCCTGGACCAAGCTCCAGATAACGGTGACCCCGAAATACCCGGGGATTACCCTTTACGTCGTTCACACGACCGATCGCTGATTCAGAATCCGTGCCCCAGCTACAAGCAGTAGACAACAACATGACAAGGATCAGCAGGACAGGCTTCATCATTATTTTCATACTTGTCTCTCCAACTTAAAAACCACCATATCAATAGAAGGAGGGAAACAACAATCGTGACAGCGAGGGGCTACATGGATTAATCTCATCAACACGTTCTACTTTCCCGGATATCACGTGACCATCAATATCGTTAACCACACAGAAGAACCTGCTCGCATTGAAAATTTCTCAAAGGAGCGATTCGTCAGCAAGCAATACATGGAGCAGGAATGGGATTCTGTGTGGAAAACTCAATGGCTGCTGGCTGGATTACAGAGTGATGTTGAAAACCCTGGGGACTATTTCATATTTGACCTGGGTCGTGAGCAAATTTTGGTGACCCAAACCTCAGAGAAAAAAGTCCAGGGGTTCTACAATGTTTGCCAGCATCGCGGCAACAGACTGGTCACCGAGGAACGCGGCCATGCTGTTAACTTTCGCTGCGCCTATCACGCATGGACTTATGACATTGATGGCAATCTGTCGATCGTCCCTTACAAGGAACGCTTCACTGATGGTGCACCTGGTAAAGAACGTGGCCTGAAAAAAGTGCACACAGAATGCTGGAACGGATTCGTCTTTGTATGCCTTGCCGATCAACCCATGCCTTTCAAGGAGTTTCTTGGCCCCCTCGACGACATCCTGTCACCCTATCGGTTCGACAAGATGACCCTGGTCCAGGACCAGACAGTGGACCTGGATTGCAATTGGAAAGCGGTGATTGATAACTTTAGTGAGTTGTACCACGTTGACTTTCTTCATCCACAACACAAAAGCATGGTCGACTGCTGCAACGATACCGTCAGGCTATTCGAGTTTGGACATACTGGCGTAGAAGTACCTGGTGCAACCGTGAACCCCAGATTCCCTGTTCCGGAAATGCCAACGGCCATCCAGACAGTGCAGCTTCAATCCATCGGCCTGGACCCTGCCGACTTCAAGGGACGCGTTATGGATGTACGCAACGCAGTCCAAAAACAGAAACGCCAGGTTGGATTGGAGCGTGGAATGGACTACTCGGGACTGTCCGACGACCAGCTCTCGGACGTCTGGCAGTATAATATTTTCCCGAATGTTGTTCTTTCTTTTACGCCCGAACACTGCTGGGTTCTCAGGCCACGACCGCATCCAACGGATCCTTCAAGGTGCGAATTTGACAAAATCAGTCTGGTTTTTTTCGCAGACCCGGCGCTTGCCAAACCAGGCGAAGCGATCATGTCTGCGGGGCGTCACGACCAGGGACAATCGGCTTTTGCTCCTGAAGACTACGACCGGCCAGAACGTGATGTCTTTCACTATGATGCTGTTATATCCGGTGAGAAGTCGATGACGGATACAATCGATCAGGATGTTGAACTACTCGGAGGGGTTCAAAGAGGTATGAGCTCGTCGGGTTTTGACACTGTTTTCCTGAACGAAGACGAGATGAGAGTCCAGCATTTTCACAACCGGATGAACCGGCTTATTCCATAACTTGTTCGATAACCTATTAGATAGCTTCTTCCGGGGCTTCTTTGGCTTCCAGCAGCCGATCGGGTGTCAATATGTCGGCTATCCAGTGAGTACCAGGATGGCTCTCGAAAATAATTCGCAGGGTCATCGTTAACGGAACTGCCAGCAGCATACCAACCGGACCCAAAACCCATCCCCATAAAATCAGCGACACAAAAATCCACACAAACCGCAGCCCCAGTTGCTGACCCATGATCCGCGGCTCCAGCCCATTGCTGATACCCACGTTAATCACACCATATCCGACCATCAAGAGCAGTGTCGCCATATAGCCGTCAAACAGCAGTGTCAGTATCACCGCGGGTATCGCCGCCAGTACGGACCCAATGTTCGGCACGAAGTTCAACAGAAATGCCAGAAACCCCCAAAGCAGCGGGTACTGCACTTCCAGAATCATCAACCAGATCGCAATCATCCCGCCAGTCAACAGACTGGTAAAAAACTTGATGGCGAAATAACGCTGGACTGTTCGAACCACCTGCCCAAAAGTGGTGTTGCCGTCGTTAAGTGACCTTGGCACATCTACGAGGATAAAAATCACGAGCAGCATGATCAGGAAGTATCGGGACAGGATCCCGCCGAGCGCAGCCAGCACGACCTGCACGTAACCCAGTGCCGCCGCCGGATCAAATATGGCTCGCAGACTGTCTGAATCATAGCCATAGTCCTGTATCCAGGCAGAAGACTGCTCAAACAGCAGGTCAGCCCTTTCCTGATAGAGAGGTAACTGGAGGGTAAACTGAACATACGACCCGGTGATCACCAGCGGCACAAGCGAAGACAGACCGAGAAGCCCACACAACACAACCAGTATGGCCACCCATTTGGGGATTCCCCGTTCGATCATCCAGTACATCGGTTCTGTACAAACAATCGCAATGAACAGCGCGAGCAGGCCCGGTACCAGCAATCCAGACGCGGCTTTCATACCGCCCATCACTAGAACAATGGCAGCCAGCGCGAAAATAACTCTTTCTGGTCGGGACAATTCACTCAAAACCGGGAACTCTAAAGAAACGGTGACAACAAGGACTAATTATCGCAGGGATATCATGCGAATAGTAATCTAATAACCAGGTGACCATCCAGAACGCCAGGGTTCGATCGATGCGTTCATAGTTTCCCCGGCCAACGACAATCGTCTTACCTACGTCCGGCCCGGTCAGCCAACCGCCTGCTCCAGGAATTGTTCTATGCTGGCGCCCTCATCCAGCAACGCACAAACCGCACCTACAAACGGCGCGTCAATCCCCTTACTGGCAAACAGGTTCTTAAACATCCTGGCCGCTCTGACGCCCTCGCTGACCATTACCATCTCGCTCTCTGCCTGCTTCAGCGTCTGCCCCAGGCCCAATCTTTCACCCATTCCGCGATTTCTGCCGTGGGGAGATGTGGCGGTGACAAACAGGTCCCCAATGCCGGCCGCTGATAACGCAGTTTCCGGATCAGCACCCATTAGAGGTAACACCCGAACTGCCTCACGATAGCCGGATGTAAATAGTGCAGCTTTCAGGTTGTCACCGCCCCTTCCGTCACTCTTTAACCCATCCACAACACCACACGCCAGGGCAATCACATTCTTGAAGGCACCCCAGTATTCGGAACCCAATGAGTCAGTTGCCGCCGAGAGCTTTAGCGTTTTCGTCGTCAGGATTACTGCAAGTTCAGCGGCGAGTGTCACGTCATCACTGGTAACAAGCGCTGTCGTATAGACGCCGCGGGCGAGTTCAGGCGCAATCGTTGGCCCCATCATCACGCACAGCCGACAGGTTAATTTTGCGGCTTCAAGTTTCTCGCTGATCACTTCAGAAATCATCTGGTCACCCGGAGCAAGCCCTTTGGCGAGGTCCAGAAGAATCTGGTCATTTCGAAGGTGTGGCAACAAATCATCAACAACACTC
>JABJED010000470.1 GCA_018665025.1 Gammaproteobacteria bacterium | reverse complement strand
CCCGTAATGCGGGTTGGAACAAGATCAGAAATTACCTTGTTTGAAATCGGAGCAATAGCGAATCAATAAGGCAATGTTAAAATTGAAAGTTTGGATGATAGGTTAAAAATGTCGTTAGAAAAATTTAGAGAAGAAACCCGAAACTGGCTCGAAGAGAACTGCCCGGAGTCCATACGGACGCCAATGCCAGCCAATGAAATGCCTGGTGGCGGTACCCGGATCAAGTACCGGAATCCTGAAACAAAAACCTGGATGGACCGGTGTGCAGCGCGCGGTTTCACTGCCCCAATCTGGCCTACCGAATATGGGGGGGCAGGCCTGTCTGCGGAAGAAAATCAGGTTTTGCGGCAGGAAATGTCGCGCATTAACGCCCGTCCAGCCCTGGTGGGCATGGGTCTTTCAATGATCGGGCCTGCGTTACTGGAATACGGAACCGATGAGCAGAAAGCAGAGCACCTGCCAAGCATTGCAGACGGTTCAATCTGGTGGTGCCAGGGCTATAGTGAGCCAAATTCCGGTTCCGACCTGGCGAGCCTTCAAAGTCGCGCGGTAGTCGACGGTGATGAGTATGTAATTAATGGACAGAAGGTATGGACCTCCGGTGCGGATAATGCCGATTGGATATTCTGTCTGGTCCGTACGGACACCAGTGCGCCCAAACACAGTGGCATTACCTTCGTCCTGTTTACGATGGACCAGCCTGGTGTCACGGTGAAACCTATCAAGCTGATCAGTGGGCTTTCGCCCTTTTGTGAGACTTTTTTTGAGGACGCGCGAGCATCGCGTAAAAACGTCATAGGTCAGGTCAACGATGGTTGGACTGTGGCGAAACGGCTTCTTCAATACGAAAGAACCATGATAGGTGGTGGTAGTGGCGGCGGTCAGAAGAGTCTTTCTGTTGCCCAGGTTGCGAAACAGTATATTGGTGTCAACGCGGGAAGGCTTGCTGATCCCAGTTTACGCAATGACGTGATTTCCCACGCGATGGATGATCGTGCATTTGGCCTGACGGTGAAGCGTAACGTTGAAGAGAGCCAGTCCACAAAGGCGCCCAGCTATGTGTCGTCGATGTTCAAGTTGTACGGCACAGAGCAAAACAAGAAACGTTATGAGCTAATGTTAACAGCGATGGGTTCGCAGATGCTCGGCTGGGAAGGTGAAGGCTTTGAAGCGGACGAATTAACGCAAACTCGCGCGTGGCTGCGAACCAAAGCCAACTCGATTGAAGGCGGCACTTCCGAAGTGCAGTTAAATATTATCGCCAAGAGGGTTCTTGGACTGCCGGATTAGTGTAAGGCTGCGCTGTTCTGGATGGGCTTTTTATGGCCAGGTGCCACCGTGCACCGCATCGATGACGATGGTGACCGCTGCAAACTGTTTTCCGCCCGCCCGCGCTTTAATTGATGCCCGGCCATTAGGAATAACCCATTCGCCTTTATTATTGGCGATAAATTCCTGAATAGATTGACTACCTGTCGTGTTGTCACAGACATTCTGTTTTTTGTAAATCACCGGGTTCCTGATCTCACCACGATGGTAGCAACCTAAAAGCGACACGGTGCTATACTCCGCGCCCCACAGATTTAGTGAACAACGCAAAGGAAACACCCTATGGATGCAGAGAGCGGCAAAGCTAGCCCGACGTCTCATACTTACTTTTCACAGCGCATGAGATTGCACTACCTGGATTGGGGAAATGCTGGCGCTCCGCCAATGCTGCTGGTCCATGGAAATCGGGATCACTGCCATAACTGGGATTGGGTCGCTCAGGCTCTCAGGGATGAATACCACATCATTGCACCGGATTTCAGGGGCCATGGGGATTCTGCCTGGGTTTATGGCGCGGCATATAGTCACAGTGAGTATGTCTACGATCTTGCGCAATTGATCCATCAACAAGAGTTGGCACCGGTAACTATCATCGCTCATTCACTGGGTGGCAGTGTGGCGCTTAGGTATGCCGGGGTTTATCCAGAGAATGTTAAAAAAATGGTGGTCATCGAAGGAACCGGTGGCCCTCCCGCTGAATTAGAGCAGCGCCCGGTTCACGAGCGAATGCGCGAATGGATTGACCACACCAGGAAGGCCTCGGGTCGCCAACCCAAGCGTTACGACACATTGGAAGATGCGTACACAAGAATGCATGAAGCAAATAGCCACCTGCGTGAAGACCAGGCGCGCCACCTGACCATTCATGGGAGTAACCAGAATGAAGATGGCTCATACAGTTGGAAATTTGATAACTACACCCACGTGATGAACCCGTTTGGGGTCAACCGCGAGCAGTCTCGGGAACTTTGGTCTCGCATAGATAAGCCGGTGCTGTTGGTGAGCGGATCGGAGTCATGGTTTGCACAGGAGAGCCGCGAGGATCCGCTGCCTTATTTCCAGAATGCGCAACAGGTCCAGATTAATGATGCGGGCCACTGGTTACACCATGATCAGCTGGATGAGTTCCTAATGATCACGCGAGAGTTTCTGGCGTCAGCCTAGAAACCAGTCCAGCACTGCGGGGTTCTCTGTTCTTGCATAAGTGTGAGACAGTTCCTCTATGGGTCTGAATGTCAGGTTCGCCCCAGCGGCTTCAAGTTCAGCTTGTGCCATATAGGCAGTTTCGATGGGAAACATCCAGTCATGGGTACCGTGAACCAGGTAGATATTCCGGTCTCTGGCGTATTTGATATCGCCGTTCATCGAGATCTCTGGATGCAGCACGCCTGAAAAGGGTGCCAGATGCGTAAACGGGCTTTCTTCCTGTAATCCCGCGAGCAAGGTATAAGTTCCGCCATCAGACATTCCTGTCAGCAGGATATGCTGTCGATCCAGGGCGAAGTCTTTGGCGACAAATTCAACCATGCGTAACAAAATAGGTAGATCGAGTTCTTCGCCCATCAGCGACCAGGTATCTTGCTGTGAGGTGGGAGAAAGCAACATGAAACCGCGCGTGCGGGCTTCGCGTAACCAGGACCACATAAAGTCACGGCCATGACCTGTTCCACCATGCAGGGCGATGACCAGCGGTGCAGGTTGCGAGCTATCCAGATACTCCGGAATGTACAAACTGAAACCACCACGGGTATCCCGTTCGTTATCGGCATTCAGAATTCCGATCTTTTCGCCGGGTCGATCTACGTTGAGCTTCTCCAGAAGCCCCTGGTCATCTCGTTGTGGCAGTTCCAGAAAGTATTGGCTGATAGGTGTCAGGATATTGGCTGTTGGGTAGAGTTTTTCCTGTGCACGGGTCTGTGCGCGCATGGCCTTCATCGCCGCTAACGTATCGCCGCCGGAGTTTATGATGCCATCACATGCGCGCAGACTATAAGTCGTGGCTTCAGTAAGATGCTGACCGAACTTTGCGATGTGCTCCGGGAAGGCGAGCGCCTGGAAGGTATCAAATGCCTGGGTTAGGTCAGCAGCAAAAGGGGAGATGAATTCCGCCAGCTGGTCGAGGCGTGAGGGGTGCATATTTCGCTGCACCTGTTCAAAGGCTTCCATCGTGGTGAGCAACCGTGGGGCAAGTTCAGTTATGCCGGCGAGCAGATCGTCATCGTTCGAAGTCATGGATTCCCTGGGATTTTCAGTGTCAATCGGACAGTATACGGTAAGCAGAAAATGCTCTAAAGCGAATGGGTGCTAGGCAGGCCCATCTCTATCGTTAGCCATTGTATTCTCGAGAATATAATCAACAACACAGAGGTCACTCGATGAGCAAATTCAACAATGTTATCAACGCACGTGATCAACTTCGTTCCATTTTGAAAGCGCCTTCCGAACTTGTAACTCCAAAGACACATAAATATCTCGATAAACACTGTGGTGTTTTCATTGGTCGTTCGTCTTTCATGCTGTTGGCAACAGCAGATGCGAATGGCAACACTGACATATCGCCCAAAGGCGATCCAATGGGATTTGTGAAAATAATAGACAAGCAAACCTTGGCTATACCTTATCGGCCCGGAAATCATCGTGCGGACTCATTGGAGAACATTCTATAGAATCCAAATGTCGGTTTGATCTTCTTGATAGCGGGAAAGACTGAGACGCTCCATGTAAGCGGTACAGCAAGTATCGTAGGCGATACGGCCTTGCGGGATTCAATGTCTGTTAATGGTCGAAGTCCCGAACTCGTGATCGTTGTTGATGTTAATGAAGCTTTCTTTCACTGCTCAAAGTATATGATTCGCTCAAAGCTATGGAAGTCTGAGCACTGGCCTGGTTTGGAGGCTTGCCTCGATTAGCTGAGACGATGGTTGATGCAAGAGAACTTGAACTAAGTGAAAGTGAAATGCATAACTAGTGTTAAGTGACGAACATGAGAAATTTCACTAAGATTCAATTATAGCGAGTTATTCAAAGCATGGAGAATAGGCGATATAAAGCGTGTTTTGCCAAGAATACAAAAGTATCTTCATAGGGCATGCATAGAATAAATGTTGGGAAATTGGTGCGTTTACTCCGGTACTTTACCCGCGGTAATCAAGCCGACCCAGTTGTTCATTACTCCGACCCTGTTGTTCATTTGTTTACTCACGAAAGCTGGGTAGACTAACGATCAAACTCGGGTAGTTGAGGCGGGAGCATTAAGGGTTTGATTCGATGAATTTTAAGTACATCAGCAATATTGTTACCGCAGCAATAATCGTTTTTTTGGCTGCTACTTCGGGTTATAGCGCAGCCTCTCAGGTAGAACGGGACCTGACTCCGGTGCGTATCGGCTGGCAGGTACCTTCATCGACCCAGGGACAGATCGTGCAGGTTCTCAAGCGTACAGATGTACTCGAGCAACATGGTCTGATCCCAACTTTTATACCTTACAGCTATGGTAAACCGCAGATCGCAGCGGCGCTGGGGGGAAAACTTGATGTCGTTTTTTCTGGTGACCAGCCTGCAATCAACCTCGTTTCCGCCAGTGGCACCTGGAAGATCGTAGGACGCATGAATTACGATCGGGTTGCTATGATGGTTCCTGTTGGCTCACCGATAGCGGGGTTTGAGGATCTCCGGGGCAAGACTGTTGCAAGCTCGTTTGGCTCGATCGCGCATCGCGAAGCTTTTTTATGGCAGCAGGCAGCAGGACTGGATCCTAATCAAGACGTTAAAAATGTGAATATGGATATCCTTGATATCCAAGATTTAGTGACGGCAGGTGGTGGCGAAAAATGGGGTGATATAGACGCAGTTGTTGTTTGGGAGCCGAGCACATCGCTTTTCGAGCTTGGAAAGCTAGCACGCGCTTTGGACGCAACTCCGACCATTGGAGTCATCTCATTTTCAGAAGAGTTTATGTCAGAGCGTCCGGAAGCAGCAGCACGGTTGCTCGTTGCGATATCCCAGTCGTGGGAGTATTTTTCACAACACTCGGAAAGAGTAAGGCAATGGTATATCGATGATTCACAACTAGGTTACACACCCGCTTCACTTGACTCAGCAGCCAGGTTCGATACAAATTTCGGTGTTCAGTCCGTCGGTGACGTCAGTTTACGGCTAACAGAAAAGAACGTTGCCACTCTCGAGCAGGGTGTAATTTGGAAGCAAGAGCAAGAGCGATCATCCGTCCGAATGCCAATGCGCGATTTTGTTGATCAGGCGACTCTCGTGAGTGCTATGACTTATATAGAAAGCTCTCAGCTAGAAGTGCTAAAGGTCATCATGCCATCGGCGCGTGAAATTAGCCTGAGCGAGACTAATAAAAAAAGCCCACTTGATGCCATTCCTCCCTGGGCGTTTTTTCTGTTGATGGTACTGATTACGATACTGGCAATGGAGTGTGGTCAAGCGCTTGGTCGCCGTCGGCGCAGACTCATTGGCGAAGAATCAGAGGGAGCCATTGGAACAGTAGTAGGCGCCATTCTGGCATTACTGGCCTTTGTGATTGCGCTAACCTTTGGGTCGGCAATTGGAAGGTATGATGCGAGTCGCGAAGCGTTGCTCGATGACGTTACCGCGTTGCGGACTGCATACCAGCGAGCTGGACTCGTTCAAGAACCGTATCGAACTGAAACACGAGTGTTATTACGTGACTACATTGAAATTCGTATCGGCATGGCAGATGTCTACGGCGATCAGGAAAAATTGCAGTCGCTGCAGGTTAGGGCAAAAACGTTACAGGAGCTTCTATGGTCCGAAGCTGAAGTACTGGCGGCCATTGACCAGAACGATATTCATGCGCTGTTTTCCGAGGGCCTGACCGAGGTGTTCAGAATGCAAACCAGGCGGGTCGCATACGGCGCTCAATTTCGAATCCCTACTTTTGTATGGGTGATAGTAACGCTGGTTTCTATTATTTCGATGATAGTGGTTGGGCTTCAGTTCGGGATGTCAGGGCGAAGAAGCTCGCCTGCCCAGCTGGGCCTTGCACTAACCTTCGCTCTGGTTATACAGCTTATTTATGACCTTGATCGACCAGGGCAAGGGGTTATTGGCTTGAATCAACAGCCTATGATCGATCTATTTCAGAGTCTAGGTACACAGGATTAACAAACCGCCTCAAATTACAGGGGGCGGAGTAAAGTGCCGGGGTAACCGGAAACTCGTTGCCTTGCCCTTAAAGATATTGGTATCAACGACACGTTTTCAGTGAGCACCGTCTCGCCGCTTGCAGTGGGTGTCAGTAGAATCCTGCCGCGACACATCACCGGACGTTTACCGCACTGTCACTCGATGAGCCCTGCAGGAATCCTTGCCATCAGATTCAACCGACAGGCATGGTTACATTGACTGGGCCCTGGGTTGGTTTTCGGGAAATTTAAATCCGGAGGACTGGTGTTTCGATATGAATTGGTTCTTGAAATAGGTCTTTAACCTCAACTATGTGCAGCCTGCGTACCCTTGCGTAAAAATTCACTGCAATGAAATACGGCATTTGTTGCGTAACATTAGCGTTCTAGATGCTAACAATATACGTATTGTCCCATAGAAATGCATGAGGTTTCCTACTCGCTTAGTCGCATATGTCGCCACATACAGAACATTTAATAGAGTTTCCCCCAATGCTTCGTCAGCCAATTCGAACGTTCTG
>JABJED010000469.1 GCA_018665025.1 Gammaproteobacteria bacterium | reverse complement strand
TACATGGCGGTTCGGAGTTTGGCTAGCAGGAGAGTTACAGGCAGGAGAGGTTTAGTCCCAGGGTTTAACCAGGACTTTTGCCTGGTCGTTAGGGGTCGCTAGAGATTCAAAGGTCGAAGCAACACCATCTAAAGATGTTCGACCCGTGATCAGCGGTGCAACATTGAATTTACCTTCAGCGATGTAGCGAAGGCTCTGGGTAAACTCTTCCATCGACCAGCCCAGCATGAAATGCAGGCTGAGTTCTTTGTTGATAGCGATGAGTGGACGTATATAGTCCTGTTGCAGGCACACACCAACGATCATTATCTTCGCGTTCTTTGGTGCACCGAGAAAAATCTGGTCGATCATACCAGGAATGCCGACGCACTCGAATATGACCACTCCCTCCCGTTTTCTTAAAGCCGGCTCCTGGTAAGGGTCGGTATCCGACGGATCGATCACGATATCCGCACCGATCGCTTCTGCCAGTTTTCTGCGTCCCGGTGAAAAGTCTGAAACAATAATCGGGCCGGTATTAATCTGTTTCAATGCGGTGATAATCGCCAGGCCAACAGGCCCTGCACCGATAATCAGAATGGTTTCTTTTGCTGACAATTGCGCCTTGTTAACAGCATGAAGGCCAACCGCCATAGGCTCTGTCAATGCTGCAAGGTCTGCGTTACATCCGGAGGGGACAGGTACAATCAATGATTCGGAGAGCAGCATATATTGGGCAAAGCCGCCGGGGATCTTGTCGGAGTATCCGACCGGTTCCATTGGTTCCCTTAACAAAACAGGCGCTGCACAGACCAGTTGGCCCGGCGCGACGCTGCGCTCTGTATTGGGCCCATAGTCGACGACTTCGGCGCAGAATTCGTGACCCAGTATGACGGGGTTGAATGTCGTCAGCTTGAACGCCCCACCGGCTTCCCTACTGGTGTTGACAAAATCTTCCGTGTGTCGTGCTGCATGTAAGTCACTGCCGCAGATTCCACAGGAGATGGATTTGACCAGCACTTCGCCTCGCTGGGGGACAGGGTCAGGTTGTTCTATCTTGGTCAGAACACCTCGTTCCATGGTGACCGCCTGCATTAGAGTATGACTCCGGCTAACTGAAGGGGTTTAATATCTGTCTTACTGTAGCCGAACTCCGCCAGGATAGTCTTTGCATGTTCACTGAGGCGGGGCGCGGGTGAGCGAATACCGGTATTGTGGCTCGAAAACCGCGAACTGCGGTTCACGTGTCTCATACTTCCGGCCATCGAGTCCTCGAAGGTCTTGATGACTTGATGGGCCTGAATCTGCGGGTCTAGCAATATGTTGTCGGGGTCCAGCACGACACCAAAGGGGACATCTTCATTGGTCAGGCGTTCCACCAGTGGCGCTGTTTCCCAGGTGCCAATCTGCGCGAGCAGTTCCTGGTAGATCTCTGAGTAATGAGCGTACATGGACATCAGCTCCTGAAATCGGGGGTCTTCTGCCCATTCCGGCTTGCCAACTGCCCGGGCCAGGCCGTGAAATTCATCAAGCTGAAGTGTCATGAACGTAATATGGCCGTCCAGGGTAGGGACGGTCTGGTACAGCGCCGTCAGATCGCCGCCTTCTGAGTCAGGTTTGTCTACAAACGATTGATCGAGCATACGATCCGGCCAAATAAAGTAGAGGCTGGCTTCCAGCATGGACACTTCAACGTGTTGACCCTTTCCAGTGTTTTTACGATCGTACAGTGCTGCAGTGATGGCCTGAGCCATGGTCAGTGAAGTGACCTTGTCGCAGATCATCATTTTGATTAGACCCGGTTCACCATTTGTTGTCTGGGCCGATGCAAATCCAGCATAAGCCTGGATAACCGGGTCATAGACACGCCTTCGAGAGTAGGGTCCTTCGGCGCCAACACCGCTGATGGAGGCATAGATCAGTTCTGGGTTAATTTTTTTCAGGTGGTCATAACCAATGCCGAGTTTTTCAACGACACCAGGCCGGTAGTTTTGTATGCAGATATCAGCCCGTGCCGCAATTTTGTTGATGATCTCTATTGCTTCGGGCTTACGTAGATCCAGTGCAATAGATTCCTTGTTTCGATTGATAGATGAAAACAGGCTCGATACGCCGCCGTTGATGGCCCCTGCCATACGCATGGAATCTCCATTGGGTGATTCCACCTTGATGACACGTGCACCCTGATCTCCCAGAATACTGGTGGCGAGGGGGCCGGAAATAACACTGGTCAGATCAAGAATGGTGACGTCTGAGAGAGGACCAGTCACCTAATCTTCCTTGCCGGACGTTCGGTAGTCTCCAAACTTGCCATCTCTTTTTGACAGCGCATCCGTCAACCCGCCGGCGAGTTCTTTGAAGTGAGCTCTTGTCGAGGTTGTGTGGAAAGCAAGGGCCTGTATCTCGGTTCCTTGCCTGATCGCGGCTCTCATGCCCATCAAGTCCATCTGCCGATGAACAGCACGCTTGTTCATTTGCTCGATATCAGGCGGGATCTTTGCGATCTTTGCGGCAACTTTCATGACCTCGGCTTCAAGCTCGTCGACCGGAAATGCTCGATTGGCAAAACCGTAGTTCGCGGCATCTGTGCCACTGATTGCGTCACCGGTAAGCATCATTTCCATAGCATTCCTCATGCCTACCACCCAGGGGAAAAACTGGTTGTCCGGTGGGCTCATGCTTCTAACAACGGGGTAACCAATCTTTGCATCTTCGGCGACGTAAACCAGGTCGCAGGAAGTGGCGAGTTCAGTGCCTCCGGCCAAGCAGTATCCATGCACCTGTGCGATGACCGGTTTCGCAAGATCCCAGACCCTGAAGGCGCCTTCTACGACGTGCCGGGCCCAGCTGCCGTCTCCGCCAGCTGTATGGAACGGTCGGTCTTCGTCGCTGTTTCCCTTCAGGTCATATCCGGCGCAAAACGCCGGGCCAGCGCCACGAATGATAGTCACACGGATAGCATCATTATTGTCGTTGGCCTCAAGGGTGCCATAGATTTCGCCACGTAATACGTTGTTAAGTGCGTTACGCGAGTCAGGACGGTTCAGGGTGATGCGGGAAACACTTTCAAGCGGTGTATCCACAATAATATGTTGGTAGTCAGTCATACTGTTTGCTTACCTGATGGATTATCGAACGAGTGTGAAGCAGCCACCCACAATTTGCAAAGAGCCCTCAGCGGGGCGTAGAAAAGAGCCCTCAGCGGGGCGTAGAAAAGAGCCCTCAGCGGGGCGTAGAAAAGAGCCCTCAGCGGGGCGTAGAAAAGAGCCCTCAGCGGGGCGTAGAAAAGAGCCCTCAG